>CAZGEP010000005.1:0-14666 GCA_964524955.1 uncultured Planctomycetota bacterium
ACTCAGAGGAATTAAACTCCAGTCCCCACAAACTCTGGGACGTTAACAAAAAATTGGGCCCCCTGAATCGCTCCCGAACCTGTTTTCCGCCTGCAGGTTCCTGAGACTGAGCATCCGGGGGACGGCTAACGCCGTTGATGAAATAATCATGCGCCCGTTCGGCCCACGCAGACGCGTGGGTTTCCTCCGGATACATTTGTGAAATACGCCACAACAGCGCAGCCCACCAAATATTAGATTCCGGTGCATTGGATCCGTCATGACTCCACATACTTCCGAAGACACCGGTGGCATTGCCCCGTTGTGCACTCTCAAGAATCCAGTCCGCCTCACTCACCAGCATTGTTTTAAGCGCAACCCTGTCCGCATCCGTAACGTGAGGCATCAATCGATTGATACCATGAATTCCGCGTTCAATGCCCAGCTGGCTGATCCAGGAATTGCCCCATTTCCTTCCATCCAACCCTGTCCGGTCACCGGTTAGATGGGAGGTCAGATTAAATCGCAGGGCTGAAACTGCCCGTTTCATATACCGTTCCCGGTCGCGCACGCCTTCGCTTGTCGCCAGTGTAGACATCAGGCCGATGTAATTAAAATTCGACTGAACCCCCCAGTGAATGTATCCGGGACCATAGCATCCTGTATTCCCATCAACATCAAACCAGTAGCTTTCCGCAGCATCCGCCCAATTCTCGCATATCTCTATAATACTTTTTCTGCGGACATCAAGATCAATGCTCATGAATAACTCCTTAAAGACCGTTCAAAAGGAAGTGCAGAGGCTGTACATGCATGTTTCAAGTATAATCACTCTGATTCAATGTCAATTCTTTTGTCTTGCACAACCAGAAGACCTACTCAGAAAACAGCAGGCGGATGACAAATTATTGCTTGACTTAGCCGGTATCAGACTATCATTAAACCAACAGGCATCCATTTTTGGTGCCGGAAATTTCTGATGTAGCCGGCCGGCAAGTCCACGCCGATTCCTTATCGATTGTTTTATATTCAACACGGAGTACCCATGAAAAACATATTGCTGGTATATCCTCAATTCCCGACCAATACGTATTGGAGCTACTCGTATGCCATGCCCTTTATCGGCAAAAAGGCCTCCATGCCTCCGCTGGGTTTAATTACCGTGGCAGCGATGATTCCAGACTCCTATGACATCCGTCTGGTAGACATGAACATTGAACCCCTCAACGATGAAGATCTCGAATGGGCAGATATGCTCTTTCTCTCCAGCATGATCATTCAAAAACAATATCAGAATGACGTTGTCCGGAGAGCCAAAGAAAAGGATGTCCGAGTGGTGGCAGGCGGTCCCTTTCCCACGCAATATTACAATGAGATGGAAGGTGTGGATCATTACATCATCGGCGAAGCAGAGAGTGGAACAATCCAGCGGTTCTTTGAGGACCTGGAAGCCGGCAGGGCCAAACGAGCCTATGCCCGGCCGGTGATCCGAAAGACCGAGGTCGGATCCCTGATTGACACCCGTGAACACGACGATCTACTGAAAACATTCGGTGATGACTGCGACATTGAAATCGTAAAGAATCGGCCCCGCATGGACCAATCGCCTGTGCCCCGTTTTGATCTGCTCAAGATCAATCTCTATCAATGCATGGCCATCCAGCTTTCCAGGGGCTGCCCCTTTGACTGCGAATTCTGCAACGAACCCACTTTGTTCGGCCACCGCCCCAGGCTCAAAAGCCCAAGCAAGCTGATCCTGGAGCTGGAGACCCTTTACCAGCTGAATTATCGCGGATCCATTTTTATTGTGGATGATAATTTCATCGGTAACATATCCAAGGTCAAACACGTACTTCATGAAATCAGGGATTTTCAAAAGGAACGCAAGTACCCCTTTGACCTGTTTACAGAAACCAGCATTAACCTTGCCAAAGACACGGAACTGATGACTCTGATGCGGGACGCCGGATTTGATATGGTATTCATCGGCATTGAAACACCGGATGAAGCAGTACTCAAGTCCATGAACAAACTGCACAATACGCGAATCAACCTGCTGGACGCAGTCCGAACTATACATCGGTTCGGCATGGAAGTCACGGGCGGTTTTATTGTGGGAAACGATTCGGATCCCGATGACATTTGCAACCGGCTCTTTGAGTTCTGCCAGAAAGCCGGCATTCCAGGCGTTATGGTGGGCCTGCTCACACCGGTCAAGGGCTCCAGGCTTCACGAACGGCTTCGGGTTGAGAAGCGGTTGATCAAAAATTCAAGCGGCAACAACACCCATTCCTTTGAACTGGATTTCACACCTGTAGAGGGAAAGGATCCAGTCAAAATCTCAAACGATTACAAGAACCTGCTCTCCAGGCTCTATGATATCACGGGAAAGAATTATTTCAGCAGGTGCCAGGTACTTCTCAACCACCTGGGTTACCATCCTAAACCAGCGCGAAATGTAGGCAAAAACGAACTCCGTGCCTTCACCCGCTCCATGCTGATTCAGCCATTCACCCTCTACGGATATCGCTACCTCAAGTTTCTGTTTTACGCGGTAACCCACAAGCTTCACCGCTTTCCCGAGGCTATTCGACTGGCCATCGTGGGGCATCATTACCGAAAGATAACCCGCTACGCCCTGACCGCGGACAAATTGAATCATTATCTGCAGAGAAAAGTGGAATACTTCCGGGAGAAAATCAAGGTCCATACCGATGAAAGCAAGACCAGCACACGAATTCACCCCAAGGTTATCCGTGAAAAGGAGCGTTTTCTCAACCGCGGGATGAAGCGAGTGAAGAACCTGCACCCGGAACACCGGTCATCACTGATCAAGACATACCGTATGGTAGCGGGAAAAATCGAAAATCTCTTTGCAGGTGTAATGGACAAGAAGCGCTGATCAGCGCTTCTTGTTTAGTGTTTTGGCCTGTTCAATAATAATTTCAGGCTTTATCAGCGTGGTGGACTGAATCACCTTCACATCCCGTTTATTCCGAAGTGCCAGCTTGATGATACCGCTTTCCTGTGCCTGTATCAGCAGCTGGGACTCTTCGGGCGTTGCAATAACACTGACCGAACCATACCCCCGATTGGCCGTAACACTCTTTAGGCCGGTTCGGTTGTCCAGAGCAAAAATCAGCATGTTGGAAAGCAGAAGCGCGGTGGCCTTGGCGCCGCGATTGCGCTGGTCCGCGGTATGAACCCAGTACACATCGACCCGGTCTCCAGGCGAAAGCAGCCCGCCCACACCGCCGGTAAAATCCACTTTGAGTGTCAGTATGCGCTTGCCGGTCGGAATCCGCTCCACCTGCTTCATTTTGGTTAAGTCCTTTTTCCTGAAATCATCCTTAAAGAGCATTCCGCCACCCGCAATCGAACGCTGCAGGGTAAGGCCGACAAACGTAGACTTTTCATTGGGCATAATCATGTCACGGCCGCGGAAAAACTGTTCTTGAATTGAATCAACTGCGAAGTCAGATTCCTTCATTACGTGACCTTTATTCAACCCTCTGGCCGTAACCAGGATATAGACGCTTTCGGTCTTCTTCTCCAACTCTCTTTTTTGTCTTTCGATAAGCATGTTTACGGCAAACGCGGAAAAAACAGCCAGTACAACGGCAACGATCAGGGCAACACGTGTTTTCATAGTATGGTCTCCTCGAAGAGCTCGGTTTCCTTCCTGTAAAACGGCCTGCACAAGTTAAACGCAACTCTGCAACAATTAATTTAAAACCTGAGAGCAGAACCGACTGTCTTATTTTATGATATGTACCGGGTATTGTCAAATGAATATTACGCGAATGCGCTTTTATCAGCAGAATTCGCTTGAAAAACCCCCGGATTGAGGATATGATATTTGTTGGTTGGAGAGAGTTGTTCTGGAACCTGTGAACACGGCCGTCTCTCCCGTATCCTCAGTGTTTTAGGAGTCTGAAATGGAACTTGCTGATATTTTGAAGAACATGGTTGCAAAAGGGGCATCGGATGTTTTTATTAAAGTCGGTACCCGGCCCGCCATACGCGTGGACGGCCTTCTTCAATATCTGGATTTTGATGAAGTCACGAAAAAAGATGGAGACACCTTCTTTTCGCAGATAAAGAATGATTTTTTTGTACAACGGTTCGAAAAATATCAGGAAGCAGATACGTCTTATGAAATTCAGGGAATTGGACGGTTCCGTGTAAACACATTCCGGCAGCGCGGTAAACTGGCCATGGTCATGCGTCACGTGCAGTATCACATACCGTCCTTTGATGAAATTAACCTGCCGACCAAAAGTCTCAAGGAACTCTGCAATCGCCCCCGGGGACTGGTTCTAGTCACCGGGGTGACCGGAAGCGGTAAATCCACGACCATTGCCTCCATGCTCGAACACATCAACATGACCCAGAAAAAACACATTGTCACGATTGAGGATCCGATCGAATTTGTTTACGACGATAAAAAATGCGTAATCAATCAGCGGGAACTCGGACTGGATACCACAGATTTCCCCACCGCACTCAAAAGCGCCATGCGCCAGAGTCCGGATGTCATCCTGATTGGTGAAATGCGTGACCAGGAAACCATGGAAGCGGCGCTGGCCGCAGCCGAAACAGGACACCTGGTATTCAGCACCCTGCACAGTGTGGACGCAACGCAGACCGTGGAACGAATCATAAACTTTTTTCCGCCCCACCAGCATAACCTGATCCGCATGCAGCTTTCCATGGTCCTCGAAGGGGTAATTTCCCAGCGCCTGATGCGCAAGACAGACGGTAAAGGACGTATCCCCGCAGTGGAAATTATGATATCCAGCCCCACAATCAAAGACATGCTTCATGACGGAAAAACCACTGAACTCTACGGCGCGATCAAAGAAGGCGAATATTTCGGTTCCATGACCTTTAATCAGTGTCTGGTCAATCATGTCAAGGAGGGAACGATCGGTAAAGATGATGCCATGAACGCGGCGGACCGCCCCGATGAACTCGAACTGGAGCTCAAGGGAATTCAGAAAGGAACCCGAAGCGATATGGATTTTGATTTCGGCAAGATCAACAAAGGCAAAAAGGGGCCCAAACCTTCACTCAAGGATTTCATGAAAAAATGAATTCGTTTCAGAAACGAAAACTTCTCTGGGCAGGCAACATACTCTTTGGTATGCTTGTGATCGCGCTCTCAATCTTTGCCTTGCGCACCAAACACAATACCATTACAGAAATCCAATTTACAATGACAGAGAAACCTTCTGAAAACGCGGGCGCAGCTAAAAAAGCCTATGTGCTGCCCACGATGAGAACACTCAATAAACTCTTTGGACCGCCGCCGCCGCGAAAAACAGCAACGGTCAAGCGGGAAACAAAGAAAAAGGAGCCCCTCAATACAATCGTGCAGAAACCTGTGGAACAGGACCCTGAAAAGATCCTCCAGCTCAAACTGGTGGGTGTCATCACTCCGGTTGCCTTTCTCAGAGACATGACCGAAGGCGGAAGCATCAAGTATTGCAAGGAGGGAACCCCAATTTACCGAAGTGTGGGCAACGTTTCCGGCAAACTCGCTTTTCTGAAAAGAGTCTATACCGACCACGTGATCATCACCTACAGAAAAATGGACTATACCCTGAAAATGAATTACGATTCCGACGCCTCAACAACCCTGGCAAACGCCAAAAAAGCTGTATTCAAACCGAAAGTTCCTTCCCGTCTTCCCGGTCCCTCTCGTCCTAAAAAGACCGTCCAGACCGGGCATTCTACCGGAATCAGCCGTGCGGTTTCAAGAAAAAAAAGACCGGTTAAACGGGAACGAATAAAACTCGGATCTCATGATGTAACCCTTAACAAACGCGAAGACAATACCTATACCATGTCCACGGCCGACACCCGCAAACTTCGTGAGAACATTGACAATTTCATGGATATCACCAAATACAATGTTCATTTTAATGAGGACGGTATTTTGCTCAAAGACATCTATGATCCCACCATCAAGTCCTTTGCCCTCAAAGCCGGTCTCAAGCCTGGTGACAAGATTGTTTCAGTAGCCGGAAAACCCGTGGGAAATTTCAGCATCACTTCCGCATATTCCCTGTACAGCGAACTGAATAAAAAAACATCAGTAAACGTCGTCATCGAACGAAACGGAAAGAAACAAACCGTTACTTATGCGCTGGAAAAATAAGACCGCCTATGAAGCTCGCCCTCGATATCGGCAACACGACCATTTCTGCAGCACTCTTTCATAATCACGATATCTGCCAGACACAGACATTTTACCATCAGCACAAAGACATCATCGCACTCGAACCGCTGGCAAAAAAGGCAGACCATGTTCTTGCTGCTGCGGTAGCGCCGGCTGTTCTGGAAACAACCGTAGACGTCTTGCGAACACTGGGATGTGCCCCCAAAGTTTTAGATGCCGTTGACATTCCGATCCGGACAAATACCGTTGTCCATTCCGGCACCGGTGTGGACCGATTGCTGAACGCGCTGTGCGCGGTCCGTGAATACGCCTGTCCGGCCGTTATCATTGACTGCGGTTCAGCCGTTACTGTGGATATTGTGGATAACGATGGCTGTTTCTGCGGCGGAGCGATATTCCCTGGAATCCGGGCCATGACGCGTTCGCTCTCTCACGAGACGGAAAAACTACCGGAGATCAATCCCTGCCCCTCCGAAATGCCGGGCAAGAATACAGTCGAAGCCATTTCCTGCGGTATTCTGAACGGAAGCGCGGGAATGATCGACCGACTGATTCGGGAAGCAGAAGCATTTCTGAAAACTCCAGCAACCCTGATTCTGACCGGAGGTGGGGCAACATCTATGCGGCCCCTGCTCAACACCGAAAATCTCCATCTCGACAGCCACCTGACGCTCAAGGGAATAATCCATGCAGCCGGATAATGCGCAGAAACCCATTGCAGCGCTTCTGACACCACCAGGACAGGGCGGCATTTCCCAGGTAGGTCTTTACGGCAGCCGTTCTGAGACCGTTCTCCGGAAAGTATTCGCCCCGATCCGCGCCTGGACGGAATCCATCCCTTCGCTCGGATTCGGTCACACCATGGATACAGACGGTGAGATTATAGACGAAGCCCTGCTGGCCCGTTCCCAGGAACTGGACATATGGGAAATCAACTGCCATGGCGGCTTTATTCCGGCACAGGCACTGCTGAACACCCTTCAGAAACACGGTGTCAGGATTGTGACGTCCATGAAATTCATCCGGCAAACTCCTGGATCCATGATTCAAAAAGAAGCCGCCGTTCGGTTTGCTCAGGCAGACACCCAGTCGGAATGCGATTTCATTCTCACTCAGCAGCACCGGATGACCGAGGCTGTACAGGACATCATCAGCCTGATTTCCGCAGGCAAAACCGTTCAAGCGGATCAGCTCCTTGTTGCCTTGATCCGAAGAGGGGCGGCTGTCCAAGCTCTCTTTTACCGCGTTCCGGTCGCGGTTGCCGGAAGACCCAACGCGGGCAAATCATCCCTGGTTAACGCGCTACTCGGTGTTGAACGCGCCGTCGTATCCGGCATACCCGGCACCACTCTGGATCCAGTCACGGAAGATATTCACTACAAGGGCGTTGACATCCGGCTCTCAGACACGGCTGGCATGGATCAGAACCCGGACCATACAGCCCGACTGGCCCGTCGGGCAGCGGAGGACCTTATCCAGTCCGCACGGATTTTACTCTGGGTCATTGATGAATCGGCCGGGATCCATGCGACAGACATCGAACAACACAAGAACAAAAATCTCTTTTATATACTGAATAAATGCGATCTGACTGAAAAGCCTCCAGGCAAAGCAGACCACTTACACGGCTGTCAGACCTACCGGGTGTCGGCACAGCGATTCCTGGGCATAGATGAACTATGGGAAACGATTATAGACACACTGGCTGTACCGGCATGGCCATTTTCACAACCCGTACCCTTTTCGCAGGCAATTACCGATATCCTGCATCAATGCCGCGCAGAGGGAATTGATAAGGACCAACAGCTGGAACAGCTGTCCTGTCTGATATAACGGATCTGTTAATTCTGTATTCAGAATTTACAGCCCACAAGGGGAGAACACATGAAACACCAAAATCTTCTGATTCAACATACTCATGCCATTGATCCCCGGGGGATCCGACAGCAGGGAACGGACATTCTGATCCGTGAAGGAAAAATCGCTGATATAGGTCCTGGGCTATCTATTCCCGCAGGAACCAGGTGCATCAACGGTTCCGGGCTCGTTACCCTGCCCGGATTTATCGATATTCATACCCATCTCCGGGAACCGGGGTTTGAAGAATCGGAAACCATTAAAACTGGAAGCCGGGCTGCTCTTGCCGGCGGATACACCACCGTGCTTTGCATGGCCAACACCTCACCGCCTGCGGACTGTTCGGAAATCATTCGGGACATCAGGCAAAAAGCGGAACAGGCAGACGGAGCACGGATTCTGCCAGTGGCCTGCGCTACCAAAGAAATGAAGGGAAATCAGATAACGGATATAAAGGCGCTTGCAGCAGCGGGTGCTGCGGCCTTTTCCGATGACGGAAAATGGATTGCCGATCCTAATGTTATGCAGCAAGCGCTTGTGGCGGCCAATGATGCGGGAAAAGTCCTGATCTCCCACTGCGAAGACACCGGACTCACCGGAAATGGACTGGTTGGCGAAGCAAGCAATCTTGGACCGGAATTCCCGGAAATACCCGATACGTCCGAATCCGAGGCTGCCAGACGAGATATTGAACTGGCGGTTCAGACCCGGACACCACTTCACATCGCGCATGTAAGTACCGCACAAACCCTTGAACACGTTCGAAAAGCCAGAGCCGCTGATGCCCGGATTACCGCAGAAGTCACACCTCACCACCTGACACTCGGTCCGGAACAGATCGACTCAAACTTCCCGGATTCGGCATTCAAGATGAAGCCGCCCCTGGTCAGTATGGCCAACAGGAACAAACTGAAAGAAGCTCTCGATGAAGGTCTTTTTAACGCAATTGCCACAGATCATGCCCCGCACAGTCCTGAGTTGAAGAAAAAAAGCTTTTCCAATGCCCCATTCGGTGCCATTGGCCTGGAAACGGCATTTGCTGTTTTGCACACCGAATTCGTAAGAAAAAAATTGATTTCTCTTAAAAATCTTGTATATTTACTCACGTATGGTCCTTCAGAGGTCATAGGAAGGCCTGTTCAGGGAATTCGACAGGGGGCTACTGCTGACCTGATTCTGGTTGACCTTGAAAGACCGTGGACTATTGACAGAAACAAACTGCTGAGCAAATCGAGAAATTGTCCGTTTCACGGCAAGGACGTAGTGGGTAGAGTTCTAATAAGCATATCAGACGGAATACTGAAATATGAAAGAGATTAAAACCGAAGAGCTTGCTGCAGCCACCAAGCTGGAAAACAACATCTATCATTCCAGCGGCACTCTCTTCATGAAAAAAGGAGAAACAATCGGGGAAAAACACATTGCAGCACTCAAAGAGAGTGGTATCGAAGTCCTCTTTGAACAGGAAACAAAAGAGAGCCGGGATGACATCATCAAAACCCTGACCACACGAACCATTCCTGTAAATGACCTCAACGTGGGCGAGGAAATTCAAAAGCCTTTTTACGATTCATCCAATACACTTCTACTTGAAGCCGGCGTAACCATTACACAAGGGTTTAAGGATGGGCTGAAGCGACGCGGCATCAGCAACATTTTCATGAAAAAAGATCCCTCAGCTCTCAAACGGGATGAGTACGAGCAGTATGTTGCCATTCTCTCCGGAGAAAAAAAGAGCGATGAGCAGCCGCTCCAGCCGGTAGAAACAATCCTGGACGATGATCAGTTAATTGATCCTGCAAGCATTAGTATCGACAAAATCGACAGCATTGCCCAGAAGGGCGGCGGCCTGAGTGTTAAACCCAGCGGAGAACCCATTGAATCCAAGCTCCGGGAACATGATGAAACCAAACAGCGGGATGAAAAACAGAAACAGGGATTTAAAGAAGCATATGAGAAGAACCGGAACCTGTCCACAGAGCTCTACAACATTTTGAAGAGCGACTCCACCGGTCTGGACGGCAACCTGGTCGGTGACCTTTCCCGCCAGGTCATTGGCAGTATGATCTCGGACCGGAACCTGATGCTGAACTCAATCAACCTGAAGGCCAGCGGCAAAGATTTTGTACTGGACCATGTGCTTTCCGTGACCATGCTCTCAGTAAACCTCGGTGCATCCATGGGACTTGGAGAAAAGCAGATACTGGAACTGGCATATTCCGCGTTTCTCCATAATGTGGGTATGCTCAAGGTTCCAGAGGAAATCCTGCTCAAGAAAAACAAACTCATGGACCGTGAATTCCTTGAAATCCAGAAACACTCCATTGTTTCCATTGACATTCTTCAGAAAGTCAGAGGCGTCCCCAAAGCCACACCCTTTGTTGCGTATCAGACCCACGAACGGATAAATGGATCCGGATACCCCAAAAAGCGCTCCTCGGTTACGATTCACGACTTTTCCAAAATCATCGCCGTCTGTGATGTTTTTCTGGCAATCTCCTCGGATCGCCCCTATCGTTCAGCCAAACTTCCCTATACGGCCATGGAAACCGTGCTTAAAATGGGAGGACGAAAACTGCTCGACACCCGAATCATCAAAGCGTTGCTGAAGTACACATCTCTCTTTCCAGTCGGCAGTTGGGTTCAGCTCTCGAATGGATTCAGCGCCAAGGTAGTATCCGCAAACACAGACAATTACATGAAACCGATTGTATCGGTCATGGCCGAAGGAGACAAAGCCGTCTCCGATCCGTACCGTCTGGACCTTCTCAAAGAAGAGGAAGTCAAAGTCGTCAAAGCCATCGAACCCATTGCCTCCAGCCAGGACACAATGGAAGGGTTCTGATTCGATCCCGTAATGGACAGACACTGCAGACCGCTGTCAGCCACATACTCATTATCTCTCGTAAACCGAATAAACACACATCCATCTTTTTCTTCATACGATTTTTAAAACCCTCTTGACAATTTCAACTTACATTGTATATTGTATACAATTGTTAATAAGCTCATGGAGATGAATAAATGAAAACACCTGCTGCTCAACGAAAGATTCCAGCTGTTCCGGACAAGACCGCACGCATTCCCCTGCTGATTGACACGGATGCAGGATGTGAACTGGACGACCAGTATGCGATTGTTCTGGCCCTTCTTATGCCTGAACGGTTTGATGTCAGGGGGTTCGTTGCAACCTTTTTCAGAAGCTCCCCGGACAGTATTCCCGAAGTGGAAGCAGAGATCAAAACCATTATGAATCTATGCGGTGTTTCTGATTCCTGTCCCGTTGTACCGGGAGGAGCTCCCCTGGCCTACCCCACCCTCGGGAATCAGAGTCCGGGGGCAGAATTTATTATCGAAACCGCCCGCAAGCACACTCCAGACAATCCGCTGTGGATTGCGGTACTGGGCCCCACTACCAATACGGCATCCGCGCTTCTCCAGTGTCCCGAGATTGCAGACCGAATCGTCGTGCTATTCCACGGACGGACTCAATACTGGCCGCTCAAGGCATGGAACAATAATGTGGATGCGGATTTGCGCGCAACTCAGGCGCTCTTTGCCTCTGCCGCCCCCCTGGTCCTCTTTGACGCCGGAACCTATCTCAAGATTGAAAATCATATCACACAGCACAAGATGGCGGTTCGGGGACCGATCGGCGCCTATCTCCAGGATATGCGTGAAGCCAAACCCGATCCGCGCACAACCCTTAACAAAACATTCTTTGACCTGGGCGACCTTGCATGGCTTGCGGATCCTGACCTTGGAAATATCGAAGAGATTCAGATTCCTGAACTCCAGGATGACACCTTTCTGAACTGGAAAAAGACCCTGGGACCTGCTCTTCGTGTCTATCACGTCAACAGACATGGGGTATGGGACCTGCTTTTCAGGACACTGGAGAAAACGTATCCTGAGAAATCCAAATATACCCCCTGCCCGGAAAGGGTCATCCTGTATCCGGAACAGGCAAGAGAAGCAGCAGATAATCTCAGGACAGCGAATCCCAAGCCCGAACGGCGAGTACCGGAACTTCCTGCATCTGAAAGAGTAATTCCCCTGCTGATTGATACGGATGTTGGTACCGAACTCGACGACCAGTATGCCATTGCCATGGCGCTGGCCTGCCCGGACCGCTTTGATATCCAGGCCATAACCTGTTCACACATTCACAAGGAGCCCGACAGCCCGCAAGTGAGCGTGGCCGAAGCCCGAAAGCTTCTGGACCTCGCCGGAATGACGGATCTCTGTCCGGTAGCAAAAGGCAGCGATCCCATGGCCTGGCCGGAGGTTCCATCCGAATCCGAGGCCGTAGACCTGATTATTGAAACCGCGTCCGCCTGTTCACCGGAGAATCCCCTGTGGATCGTTGCACTGGGACCGCTGACCAATATCGCATCCGCCTGGCTCAAGACACCGGAAATTTCGAAAAAGGTCGCTCTGGTTTTTCATTCCCGTTGCCGTCACTGGGATCTGAAGTTTTCCAGCTACAACACAAAGCAGGATCTCAGGGCAGCACAGGTAATCTTCCGTTCTGACATCCCCCTGATTCTCTTTGACGCAGGCACCTACCTTTCAATGAAAATGGAAGAAACAGAGAAATATGTGGCATCCCGTGGACCGCTCGGTACCTACCTCCACAGCCTGCGCTTTAAAAACAAATTCTTTCAGACGGAAGAAAAGGGGTTCTTTGACCTGGGGGACTTTGTCTGGCTCTATGATCTGTCCATTGGTGAATGCCGAAAGATCCGTTTGCCAGGATTCAACACAGATCTCTATCTGGATCACAGCCAGTATCACGGCCGCTGTCTGCGTGTTCACCAGATTGACAATGAGCGTGCACGCACTCTTTTCTATCAGAAGATGACGGTCTTTGAACGTGGAGGCTACAAATGAAACTGGCGGTTGCAATTGCCACAGAAGACGCTGCTCCGGATGCCTTTGTTGTATGGCGCGGGATAGAAGCGTCCACTCGAAAAGCCGCTGCCGCTGGATATGATGGCGTGGAGCTTGCCCTTCGTGATGCAGGTCAGATCGATCCGGACCGCTTTGCTGACCTTCTGGAAGAAAACGGTCTGGCATGTCCCTGCATTTCCACGGGCCAGGTATTTACATCTTCCGGCCTTTACTTTACAGCCCGGGATTCGTCCGTACGCTCGCGAGTTGTCCGGGTTTTTCGGGAACTGATTGACACGGCATCCCGATTGGACGCCATGGTCAATATCGGCCGGGCCAGGGGATTCATTGAAGCGAAGGAATCTCCTGCAGATGCGGAAGCCCGTTTTATCCGGACCGCAGGCGAGATCGCGGAGTATGCCGCAGATAAGGGCGTCACCCTGATTATCGAACCCGTCAATCGGTATGAAATCAATTTTATCAATTCCCTGGCACAGGGTGCAGAGCTGCTGGAACGACTGGGAAGAGAGAATGTACAGCTGATGCCGGATCTCTTTCATATGAACATTGAAGATCCATCTCCGGAAAGAGAGCTGACAAAATGGATCCGCAGGATTGCCTATATTCACTTTGCCGATTCCAACCGGCTGGCGCCGGGCCGCGGGCACATTGATTTCCACGCAATTGCTGCTGCCCTCAGCAGCGTCGGTTATACAGGCTGGGGATCGATCGAAATACTGCCTGAGCCGGATCCGGATACCGCAGCACAGCAGGCGGTTGATTTTCTCAAACCCATCTTACGAGAAAACAGGATATGATGATGGATGAAATTCAAACCAACGAAGAGTGCCTGCGCATTCGCAGACGCATTGTTGATATGATCCACCGGGCCGGAAGCGGCCACACCGGCGGATCTCTCTCGTGCGTTGAAATCCTCTGGACGCTCTACACACATGTACTCCGGTATCGATCGCATGAGCCGCACTGGCCGGACCGGGACCGCTTCATTCTTTCCAAAGGCCATGCGGCACCCGCACTTTACCAGATGCTCGCTGAAAAGGGTTTCGTTGATCCGGACCTGCTTTCGAGCTTCCGGACAACCGGTTCCATGTTTCAGGGGCATCCGGATATGCGCAAGGTCCCGGGAGTAGAGATCTCATCCGGATCCCTGGGCATGGGGCTTTCGGCTGGTGTTGGCATGTGCCTTGCCGGTCGTGTTTCCTCCCTCAACTACCGGGTCTTTGTCCTGACAGGCGACGGAGAACTTCAGGAAGGCCAGAACTGGGAGGCCATGCTTGCTGCCTCCAAATACGGACTGGACAACCTGACACTGATTGTTGACCGTAATCACGTGCAGCTTGACGGCCGCACGGATGACATTATGCCCCTTGGAGACCTGCACGCCAAGCTCGCTTCCTTCGGCTTTGACACATACGCTTGCGACGGCCACAACGTTTCGGATCTTCGGGAGATGCTTTCCGCAGAGAACACAACAAACAAACCCCGGGCCGTGGTTGCATCCACGATCAAGGGAAAGGGCGTCTCGTTCATGGAGGGAAATCACAGCTGGCACGGCAAACGAATTGAAGATCCGGATTACGAACTCGCGGCAAAGGAGCTTGCATTCACATGAACACGATTACATCTCCCAAACCCCAACGCCTTGTATTCGGCGAAGAACTGGCCCGTCTTGGCAGCGAAGACGATCGAATTGTTGTACTGGATGCGGATGTCTCCTGCTCTACGCAAACCC
>CAZGEP010000005.1:14676-61886 GCA_964524955.1 uncultured Planctomycetota bacterium
TGGTGAACAGTTTCCGAATCGTTTCTTCAACATGGGCATCTGCGAAGCCAACATGGTTTCCACTGCAGCCGGCATGGCCGTCTGCGGGCTGATTCCGGTTGTCAGCACCTTTGCACTCTTTATTGCCATGCGGGCCGGAGATCAGGTTCGTGGACAGGTAGCATGGCCCGGGCTGAATGTCAAGTTTGCAGGCGGGTATGCAGGACTGAGCGATTTCGCAGACGGCGCCAGCCATCAATCTGTGGAAGATATCGCAGTCATGCGCACCATTCCCAACATGACCGTAATCTGTCCTTCGGACATCACCCAGACCCGCTGGGCCCTGCGCGAAATCATGTCGCTGAAGGGACCGGCATTTCTCCGGCTCTCCCGCGAGAACATTCCTGCCGCTTACAACGACGGTCAAGCCTTTGAAATCGGGAAATCTGTACGGATTTCAGAGGGAAAGGATGTCACATTGATCGCTGTTGGCACCATGGTTGACATGGCACGCAAGGCCTGTACAATACTGACGGATAACGATATTTCCGCGGAACTGATCGACATGCATACGATCAAGCCTCTGGACAAGGATGCTGTCATTGCGTCTGCGTCAAAGACCGGAGCGGTTGTCACGGTCGAAGAGCACAGCATCTACGGCGGCCTGGGCAGTGCGGTGTGTGAAACTGTCTGCACCGCCTGTCCGGTCCCTGTGCTTCGTGTTGGAATTGAAGACCGCTTCGGCGAGACCGGCGCATACAGTGAAATACTCAACCGCGCGGGTCTGTCAACGCAGAAAATCGTTCGTGCTGTTGAGTCTGTTATAAAAATGAAAACCAACTCTTTTTCTAAGGTGATCGTATGACCATGGAAACCATTTCCCCTCCCCCGCACCTTTCGCTTGTCGATTTTGTTGTGGAGACCGTGACCGACCACATTGCATCCGGCGACCTGAAACCCGGATCGCGAATCACGGAACAGGAACTGTCCAGACTCACAAATGTCAGTCGGACACCGGTCCGTGAGGCAGTAAAACGTCTCTCTGAAGCCGGACTGATTACCGTAACCCCGCGCTGCGGACTGACCATAACCCCGATGGATGAAAAGGACCTGGCCGAGATCACTGAACTGCGGGAAGAGCTGGAGTCTTTTGCACTCAGACTGGCGGTTGAGAACATCTCCGAACAAGCCCTTGCCCGGCTGAGCAGCATGCAGAAAGAATGCGAACATATCTGCAAGACCGGAGACCGGCTTGACATTTTCAAGGCAGATGGCCGATTTCATCTGGAACTGGCGGCACTGAGCGGAAACCGTTACCTGCTGGACGTATTGCAGAAGCTCGAACGAAAGGTGCATCTCTGCCGCATGCTCTTCTGCCGCTCTGAATCCAAGATCGCATCAAACGTCCGGTTTCACCGGAAGATCATCGCCGCACTGAAACGGGCCGACAAAAAACAGGCGGAAAAGATCATTCGAAGCCATATCCGCCAGACCCGTCAACCATAAATGTTTCAACACACGCAGCGATACGACAGGAGACAGACATCAAATGAACACGTTATTTCAGAAGGCAAGGCAGCTGCTTGCTGAATTCAAAGGCAGCAATTACAGTTTCGGGATTGACTGCCTGGAGCAGTTCAGCGAACTCTTCCAGGGAATGGGCTCCTGCCCGCTGATTGTATCCAGCGGTTTCGGTAAGGACTGGAGCCGCCCGGCGGTTCAGGCGATTGAAGCCGGACTCACGGACCTGAACAGTAAACCGAACGGACCCGTGATTCCCGGCACCCCGCCCAATGCGCCGCGCAGTGATGTGTTGCGGATTCGTGATGCTATCCTGCGTCAAGAGCCGGACAGCATTATTGTCGCAGGTTCGGGCAGCACGATTGACGCGGTCAAGTGCGCGGCAGTCATGGCTATCCTGGACGCCCGGGAGAATGACTTTGAATCGCTGTTCGGGGTGGGTAAGGTTTCCGAACAACTGAACCGAACAAACACGTGCTTGCTGCCGCTCTTTGCGATTCAGTTTGCCGCCAGCTCAGCCGCACACCTGACCAAGTACTCGAATATCACGGATCCGGCCAGCGCACAGAAAAAACTCATTCTGGATGACGCTGTTGTTCCGCCCAAAGCACTCTTTGACTATCGCATGACCTTTTCCCAGCCTCAGCATCTGACCGCAGACGGTGCTCTGGATGGCATTGCACATTCACTGGAAGTTCTATACGGTGCATCCGGTGATGTGCTCAAGCGCGTTACTCCGGTCGCACTTGCCTCCATTGAATTAATTGTACAAAATGTCAAAACCGCCTGCGGTCATCCGACGGACCCGCGAGCCCGTGAAGCGCTTGGACTGGGAACAGACCTGGGCGGATATGCCATCATGATTGCAGGAACCAATGGCGGTCACCTGACCAGTTTCAGTCTGGTGGACATCCTTTCCCACGGCCGGGCCTGTGCACTTATGAATCCGTATTACACGGTTTTCTTTGCCCCTGCAATCGAAGAAAAACTCCAGCAGGTTGGTGACATCTTCAAGTGCTCCGGCTACACAGATGCGGACATCCAGGGTCTGAAAGGTCGTGACCTGGGGATCGCTGTTGCAGAGGCCATGCACTCATTGAGCCGGGCCATTGGTTTTCCCACCCGACTCCGGGACGTTCCCGGATTCAGTGACAAACAGATTCATCGAGCGCTGGAGGCTGCAAAGAACCCTCAGCTGGACATGAAATTAAAGGCCATGCCCGTTCCCCTGAATGCGGATACGGTTGATACATATATGGCACCAATCCTCCATGCTGCAGCTGAAGGAGATTTCAGCCTGATTCAGATGCAAGAGTGACAACGATGACATTAAAAACGAAACAATTTCGTTTGTCGTAATCGGCATCGGTATCGTTTCTCGGCATTTTTTTTCGATAGCGATTGCGATATCGATACCAGACTTTACATTTCAAACTTAACAATGGAGTCTTTCCATGACCCAAAGCACAGTAAGAAATGTTGTCCTTGCCAATGATCACGGCGGATTCGCTGTAAAAGAAAACATTATCCAGGTGATCCAGGAACTGGGTATTGAGATCCTTGACCTGGGCTGCGATTCGGAAGATATCGTTCGCTACCCGCTTTATGCAAGAAAAGCGGCCGGCGCTGTGGCCCGTGGCGAGGCAGACCGCGGCATCCTGATCTGTTCCACCGGCATCGGCATGAGCATTGCCGCCAACAAGATCAAGGGCATACGGGCCGCGCTCTGTTCCTCTATTCACCATGCGCGCATGACCCGGCTGCACAATGACTCCAATGTCCTCTGTCTGGGCGGTAAAATGACCGGCATCGATGTACTTGCGGAAATCGTACGCGTGTGGCTGAGTGAAGGGTATATGGGCGGCCGCCATGACATTTCATTGAACCTCATCACTGAGCATGAAACAGAATACGGGCTGCGTATACCCAAAGGCAATTCTCAATGAATGAAATCAATCTCTCTTATTCGCCGGCCCCGGACTGGACACGCCTGCATCAGGCACTTACACGCAATGGTGAGGCTGACCGGGTTCCGCTGTATGAATTGACGGTCAGTTTTGATTGTATGGAACAGGTTCTGGGCCGTTCTCGACCCGAAAGACCTGAGAAACAGGCTCCCGCAGAATGGGCCCGTTTCCGTACAGATTTCTTTCTCAAAACCGGTTATGATTTTGTGGGTGTGGGCACCCCTGTGGGATTTGCAGGCAAACGGCCGGTCAGTGATTCATCAAGCGCGCTCCAGGGCATCATCCATGACCGGGAGAGCTTTGACGCTTATACCTGGCCGGAGATCACGGAAGAAGCGCTGTGCTGCGTTAAGGCCGCTGCAGCTGTTCTGCCGGATGGCATGAAAATTCGCCCCCGGGGGATGGGCGGCATTCTGGCCACAACGGTTCGGCTGATGGGATTTGAGGGGCTCAGCTTTGCACTGGTGGAT
Organism: uncultured Planctomycetota bacterium; assembly: GCA_964524955.1. Classification (GTDB taxonomy): domain Bacteria; phylum Planctomycetota; class CAZGEP01; order CAZGEP01; family CAZGEP01; genus CAZGEP01. The sequence goes on from CAZGEP010000005.1 coordinate 18,614, forward strand.
GATCCCGAGCTGGTGCGAATGGTTACAACCGAAATTGGAAAGCGTTCGCTCCAACTCTTTGAACGCTATGCCCAGGCGGATGCAGTGGACTTTATCACCCTGGGGGATGATATGGGATTTAAAACCAGCACCATGTTCTCTCCGGACATGCTCCGTGAATTCATCCTGCCATGGCACCGCAAGATTGTTCAAGCCATTCATGCAGGCGGCAAGGTGGCCATCCTGCACTCGGACGGCAACCTGGAGAAAATCATGGACGATGTGATCGCCTGCGGATGGGATGCGCGACACTCAATCGAAGACCAGATCATCACCGCACCCGAAGCCAAAAGGCGCTGGGGAGACCACATTGCAATCTGCGGCGCCTTTGACATGGACCTTCTGTCACGCTTTACCCCGCAAGAGGTCAGAAATCACACCCGATACCTGATCCAAACCTGTGCACCGGACGGCGGGTGGGCATTTGGCACAGGAAATGCAGTTTCCAGTTACATACCGATTGAAAACTATACTGCCATGCTTGAAGCTGCATGGGAATTCGGCAGCAGCATATAAATCCCGACTTTTCAAGACTCCTTGTTGACATTTTACCGCATCTGAGTATCATTGCCATTAACCTTATTCTTTAGAGGCACTTATGTCATCAAAGAAAAATGCCGCTGCGGATATGGAAGCGCTGTTCAGTGAAGCATCGTTTCACTTTGATCATATTGCATCCGGACCGGTTCCCTCGAATTGGGTTCCGAGACCACAGAAATGCAATTTTGACAAGATATACATTCCCATTGCCGGAAAAGCCCGGACCACCATCAACAACCGCGTATATGATCTGAAACCGGGAATGGTGCTGATATTTCCCGCTGGAAGCATCCAGCAGGGAATCAATTCACCAACCGCTCCCCTGGATAAAACATGGATTCATTTCCGGACCATGAACGCGAATGCCGCGTCCATGCTTCAGCTCGTTCCCCCGCCGGAGTGCATTAGTGGAAAAACTGCCGGAGAGATCCGAACGATCGCAGAAACCATGCTCTGCGAAACAACTTCCCAAAACCGGATGGCCATGCTCAGCCTGAATATGCTTCTGATGCAGATCCTGCTCATCGCCTACCGGGCCCCCAAAAGAGATATCCGAAAACCGTCGGAAGTGCTGCCCAAGGCAGAGACTCTGGAGACCGGGATTCACGAAAAACAGTACCAGCTGGAGCGCATCCGTTCGGTCATGGTCTTTATTCACCAGAATTTCACTGCGGAAATCTCCCTGGATGAACTGGCCTCCAGGGCATTTCTTCACCCTGCGTATTTTAATCGTGAATTCAAGCGTCTGGTCGGTATACCTCCCATGAAGTATGTGGAGCGCCAGCGGCTGAACAAATCACGGGAATTGCTGGCCCTTTCCGATGTATCCATTAACCAGGTTGCTGAATCTGTGGGTTACAACGACCCTTTCTATTTCAGTCGGGCCTTTAAGCGGACTACCGGGATATCGCCATCCGCTTACAGAGAACAGATCCGAAACCACAGTTCGAGCGATTCCTGACCACAAAAAAAACTAATATAATCCATCCCCTAACTCAATCCCGTCCATTGACATCTGAAAAATAAAGGCTATAGTTGTCCAAACAACATCTTGAGGAGATAGAATATGTCGTATGATGACGGATGGGCAGCATTAAACTTGAAAATGCCAAAGCGAATTCCCAGAACCGAATACTCAGCGGAAAGCCACTGGGATCTGATCAACGCGGTGACCGAAATTCCCGTAACTCTGGACAGCCCTGACGATGTAAAGAATCATGCCCGTAAAACATTTACGTCCCCGGAGCACTGGAACTACGATTTCTTCTGGAAAACCGGTATCGGAGGCAGTTTTCTGGGTAAATTCCGTACCAATATGGGCCACGCCGTATACGCTGCCGGCGGAACCGATTACAATGATAACATAACCAGCCTCTTTCAAACCCCGGAAGACGTACTGGCCTTTGACCCCCTTGAAAACCTGGATATTCCCGACCACAGCAAGACCGTGGATTTTTTTTCCAATGACTATCAAAACGCGGTTGACCGACATCCTACCGGTGTCAACATGTCCGGAACATACATCAGCTGTGTCTCCGGCCTGATCGATATGTTCGGCTGGGACATGCTGCTCATGGCCATGGGTACGGATTCGGAAAAAATGGGACACCTGACCAACCGATATGCCGAATACATGCAGCATTATTACAATGCCCTGGCCGAAACCGATGTTCCCGTAGTCATGATTCATGATGACATTGTCTGGACCAGCGGTCCCTTTACCAGCCCGGACTGGTACAGGAAGTATGTATTTCCTAACTACAAGAAATATCTCGCGCCCCTGATTGACAGCAATAAGAAAATCATGTTTACATCCGACGGCAATTACTCCCTTTTTATTGATGATATTGCTGATTGCGGTTTCAATGGTTTTGTGCTCGAACCCACAACAGACATGAACTATATTGCCGAAACATACGGAAAGACCCATTGCTTTATAGGAAATGCGGATACCCGGATCCTGCTCTCCGGAAGCAGGGAAGATATTTATAACGAAGTCAAGCGGTGTTTTGACATCGGAAAAGACTGCCCGGGCTTTGTCATGGCCGTAGGCAATCACATTCCGTCCAATACACCGGTAGAAAACGCGATCTATTACAATGAAGTCTATGAATCAATGGCTGTACGATAACAGCAACAAACCATCTATTTTATGGAGAAGAGAAAGATGTCCGATTTGATCACGTTGGAACAGAACAAAGAAATGTTTCAGAAGTCACGGTTCGGCATGTTTATCCACTGGGGAATTTATGCACTGGGTGCCCGCCATGAATGGCTGAAGAACCATGAAGAGATGAGTGATGAAAAATATCAGCGATACTTTGATCTCTTTAGTCCGGACCTCTACGAACCCGAAAAATGGGCAGATGCAGCAGCATCGGCCGGGATGAAGTACTTTGTTATCACCACCAAGCACCATGATGGTTTCTGTTTGTGGGACAGTCAATACACGGATTACAAAGCCCCCAACACTCCCTGCGGAAAAGACCTGCTTACTCCCATGGTCGATGCCTTTCGCAGCCGCGGTCTCAAGGTCGGCTTCTATTACTCACTGATCGACTGGCACCACCCGAACTTCACCATTGATATGCGCCATTCTCAACGCAACCATCCGGACAAGGAAGAGCTCAACAAAGGACGCGACTTCAAGAAGTATGCCGAATACATGCGCAACCAGGTAACAGAACTGCTCACGAATTTCGGGCGAATTGATATTATGTGGTTCGACTTCTCCTATCCCGGACCGGACGGCAAGGGCAAAGATGACTGGGAATCGGAAAAACTCCTTGAACTGGTCAAGAGCAAGCAGCCCCATATCATGGTAAACAACCGCCTGGATCTTCCAGGTAACGGAGCCTTTGTCACTCCGGAACAATTTCAGCCTCCGGCCGGATACACGGACGAAGACGGAAATCCGGCACTCTGGGAAGCCTGCCAGACCTTTTCCGGATCCTGGGGATACCACCGGGATGAAACCAACTGGAAGAGCGTGGAAACACTGCTGTGGATGCTGATTGATTCCGTTTCCAAGGGCGGAAACATGCTGCTCAATGTCGGCCCTACAGCCCGCGGTGAGTTTGATTTCCGCGCCATGGACCGGCTTGAGGGAATGGGTCAGTGGATGCGGTACAATTCCAGGTCCATCCACGGCTGCGGCGCCTCAGAATTCACTCCACCGTCCAACTGCACCTATACACAGAACGGAGACCGTCTCTATCTGCACATCTTCTCCTGGCCATTTAAGAAACTTTATTTACCGGGACTGGCCCATAAAATCCGGTACGCCCAGTTCCTTCATGACAACAGCGAGATCTTTTTTCTGGAAGAAGATACAATATCCACGCACAGCAACCTGAGCTGCCCGGTCCCGGAAAACTCGGCTGCCATTGAACTGCCCGCGCAGAAACCGCCGGTTACAATCCCGGTTGTGGAGCTAATCCTCAAATAACCTGAAAGCGTTTCTTTTATGTCGAACAAAACCGTACCGTCTTATCTTGCCGACTACGCTGATATCTATCAGGCCAACCCCAAACAGGCCGCGCTCACGTGGTTTACAAAAGCCCGATACGGCCTGTTCATGCACTACGGTCTCTACAGCATCCTGGGCCGCGGCGAATGGGCCATGTACCATGAGGCCATCCCGGTCAGAGAGTATGAGAAACTCAAAAGTCAATTTACCGCAGAAAATTTTGATGCAGATGCGATCACAGACCTGGCCATTGAAGCCGGCATGAAGTATGTCAACATCACCACACGCCATCACGACAGCTTCTGCCTGTTCAAAAGCGATGTCAGTGACTACACCAGCACAGAATCTCCGGCCCGGCGGGACCTGATCGAAGAACTCGCTAATGCCTGTGCGAAAAAAGGACTGGGCTTTTTCATGTATTATTCCTATGGTGCGGACTGGCATCATCCATATTTCATGTCGCGGGAACGCTGCGTAATGGCCCGCCCGAACTACCCGGAACCTGATCCTGCGTACAAATGGCAGAACGATGCTGACTTTTCCAGATATATGGATTTTGTGCACGCTCAGATCCGTGAACTGCTGACCCACTACGGACCGGTTGCGGGCATATGGTTTGACCCGATTATGCCCTTTTACGCCCAGCACAAACTCTTTCCCATACATGAAACGTATGCATTGATTCGTGAACTCCAGCCCCAGACGTTGATCAGTTTCAAACAGGGCGCTACCGGGGATGAAGATTTCGCAGCTCCGGAACGATCCGGCCGTTCTCTGGAGGATCGGGTACGTGAGAAATTCGGAGATGATGCCGGGCAGGTAGCTGCCGATGCCTGGAGCAAAAACAAGGACAAATACAACGAGATCTGCGATACGCTTCAGCCCGAAACGTGGGGTTATGACAAGCGGTTTGACGGTGAACACAAGACCGAGGAAGAGGTCCTTGAGATGCTTGTTCAGGCGCAAGAACAGAACTGCAATCTGCTGCTCAATACCGGTCCGCTTCCCGACGGGTCTATCCACCCCATAGACTCGGAAGTCCTTCGCTCAGCAGGCCAGACAATACGAAAGCAGTAAATCACTGTTTCTCGCTGATAAACGATGCCTCAGACCAGCCGTCTTTGCGAAGATCCTGGGGGACATATTCCACTACGGTTCCGTCTGTATACTTTATATAGATTCGACTCCAGTGAACAATCATGACCGGATCTTCTTTGGATGAGGGAATCGCTGCCAGTACGGGATTTTCTTTGAATTCCGTGATGTCAAATGATCCTTTCTCCCATTTGAAGGTCGTTTTCTTATCCTTCAAATTGTAGGGAATCTTTTTCCCGTTCTGCAGTTTTCCCTTGAGCAGAGTGAAGGTATACCCCTGATAAGGTGTTGCTGTATACCCAAAACGCTTGCTGCCCAGCGGATCGGAATGAGCGACCTTCTCGTCAATCAGGCGGGCAGGCTTTCCTTTAAAATCAAAGAGATAATACAGGCCGGCCACACCTTCTGGAAACCGCGCCAGACGATAATTTCTGCTGCGTTTTTTACTGATTGTCGTAAGAATTTCTGCGATACGGGCGTACCGATCCATATTTGTCTTAAATGAAGCATAGGCCTTCTTATCTACCGTCCGCTTGATAATCTCAAAGGGATGGATGTGTACAAACTTACTCTCGGATACATCCACTGTAAAAGCAGACGGCTGCCCCCAGAAATAATGCCGCTGAATATTGTTTCGGTATGACGTGTGGTTGACTCTTTTCAGGCGCCTCACCTGCTTGTCAACAGCCATACTTTGCAGAATATTGCATCCCATCGCCTTGTACGCAATCTCATTCTTATTAAAGGTTACGGAAAACACCTTACCTGACGGAAGTTTCTTTGTGATCTCAGTATTGTCTGCGCTTTTCTTGAAAACCAGACGGGTGATCGCAGAAGAAAAATCCAGTTTAACTTTCCCAAACGCTGCATTGGCTTTCTTCAAATCCTCCGTCTTTACCAAAAACGCGGGTGCGGCTTTTTTGTTCCAGGATTGTCTTCCAGATATGATAGCGGGTTTGTTCTGCCCGAAGAAATGAACTTCCCAGCTGACCCGTCCGTGATACGGTAATTTATTCAGGCTGAGCCGTAATCCATCGTTCCAGCTTTTCTTTTCGCTCTCCTGCCATGTAACTTTCATATCCTGAACATCTGTCTTTGAATAACTCACATACTCAGGCATGCGCTGTGGGTCAAAGCGTACGGGAATTGTGCCTGTAGGCTCCTTGGGAACCGGAAAGGGTTTTCCCTTGTTCATGGCCAGATCCAGTGAAAAATCATGCGTTACCTTTTCTTTACCGACCACCACTTTCAGCGTTTCAATGACTCCCTGAAACTTCCGGGATGCGGTCGTGGAGGACCATGACCCGCTGCTTGAGGCGATGGCCTTGCCGGTCTTGTCGCAGGCAAAGAGATGGATAGATGTTCCGCCGTCCACCTCAACCGAGGCAATGTCCCGCTCCAGCTGTTTGAGCGTGACGGTTACATTGCTGCTGGTTTTTTTTGTATCCGGTTTATCCGATGCATTAAATTCAACAATCTCAATTTTGGAAGGCATTGTCAGTTTGAAATTCACGGTTGCGGTTCCGAGCTGTTCGGGTTTGGTTCCCTCTTGAACATTCACCCGAATGGTACCGGCATAGGTGCCGGAAAGATTGATACTCTGGTGATACTTTGTCTTGTCATCCCGAAAGACCGACGTACCGTCCGGTGATTTGGCACCTGTCACCTGATATTCCAGTTTGGCCAGGCAACTGTTATTAAATCGCGGCATATCCACTTCAAAACTCATACTGGGTGTTTTTCCCCGCGCCCAGAAATGACCGGGAAAGATACATTTACTGACAATATCCGACATTTCTTTTTTCAGCTTCTCGATATCCAGAGCGGGTGAAATTTCCGGTGCATTCGTATAACTGGTCACAATGGTTCCCTGGGTAGGCTTCATGCCTCCACCGCCGAAACTCTTGCGAAAGATATATCCAATGGTTGCTTCGCCAAGCTCTCTGCCCGCCTGTTTGTCGTTCTTCTTATTCCATCCAAGCTCCAGGCACAACTTCTTTGAATCATAGGAAACTTTGCTTTGGATATAATCTCTTTTCAACAGCTTTACGATATTCTTTAGAATCCCCGGTGCCTTTATTGCATCCGTTTTTCTGGCCTTGAGTGCGCCTGCAATCTTTTCACCGCCTTTTTCACGAAACAGCTGGGCATAGGTTATTTTCCTTACGCCGACTTTGTTGGCAAAAGACAGGCTCATGGAATCAATGCTCAACAGGGACGTGCCCAATTCAGAGAGGATACGGGTCGCCAGTGACGCAAACATACCCACCTGCATATTTCCTTTAACACCGGGTACATCTTTGACCTTATTTTCCCATCCCGTTTTCAGTTTTTCAGGAATTAAAACCGCAAGAGCCGCCATATCTTCCGCGCTTTTTCCAGCATCAAGCAGTGACGTCATTTCCTTAGAAACCGCTGGCGTGTTCCCTGCAGGCATCAGAGATAACGGAGCAATCCACAGAGCACCACCGGAATACACACCTCGATAGTCTTCCAGAGGAAAGTCCTTCTTTTTCATATCCGTAAGCACCTCGGGCTTGACGCGCAGAATACCGTCCTTGTCCTGCATGACAAATGCCGCTGCCGGCGATTCGCTGCTGCCAAAGAATGCATCATATTTCTTCTTTGGAAGCTGTATTTTCAGTACAGGCAGTATCATTGTCTTTTCGTTCGGATACACCAGAAGCACCGCTTCGGAGACCTGAAGCTGGGCAAGCAGAATACCCTTGACCATGCCGAACTTAAGGTCCTTATTGGCATCCGGTGATTCCTCTTCGATCATGGCAATCAGCCGGTCAGGCTGAATACGCAACCCAACAAACGGATCCGCTGCCTGGAGGTTCTCACATGCAACGACACAAAGCATCACACCAAGAACAAACCGAACTGATCTTCCAACTACTGCTGAGAGAATAGTCATATTCCCGCTCTCCTGAAATACAGGTTATCATTCGTTTCGAAGTTACCCAAGTGCTGCCGAAATTCAAATTCTAAGTGTTCATACCCGCCAGTCAAGTTAATTTTAGGTAAAGAAAAAGGGAGGAGCGGGTAAATCCACTCCTCCCTTGTGTATATACGCTGTTTTCGTTAATCAGTTCCCAATAACTATTCACAATTAACTATTCACACTAAAACGTCTGCAGCTCCCTACTTCCTGAACTCAATGACCGGTTCTGCCATCAGGCCGTGCGGGACAAACATGTACTGTTCGGTCCAGTTTCTGTTTTCATGCACAAAGTCATCCGGTCCAGTCCAGGGATACGTCTGGATGTTATGATGCGGCCCCATCATGTTCCGGCGACTGCCCACCACTTCGATTTCAATGCAGTTCTTTCCGCTTCGTACAAGGTCGGTAATATCCAGTTCATAGGGTTCCCAGCACAGGGTTCCGGCCTTCTTACCGTTCACCACCACAGCCGTAACCGTATGCGCAAGCCGCGGCAGACACAACACAACTTGCTGTTTCGTCGGTTTCTGGAGCGTCATATTCTTTCGGTATACAACAGATCCGCCGTAAAAAGCAAGTCCCTGTGCAGCCCAGTCACCTGTTTCCAGGGAACGTACCGGAGACGTTATTTTCAGACACTTGCGGTCCACTCCAAAATCGCCAACCACGTAGATGTTTTCCAGCTCCGTGTCCTGCTCAAAATGACCACAGATCGTTATCCGGTTCTGCCCCTTTCGGATATGCCCGTCCGTATTCACAAGTTTGAAGGACTTGTCTACCATCCAGCCGGAAATATCATGTACTGCCTGTTTGTTGAGAACGATGTTGTATTTTTCTGCATCCTCAATCAGAAGGAATGCTTTTTTGGGTATAACCTCTGCTTCAAAGCTGAACTCAAGTTCAAATGGTACGGCATTCTTGAGACTCTTCTCCTGCATGTATTTCCATATCTGAACCCCGCCGTTATGGTCTACCTGAAGTCCAAGTCGTTTACAGATATTCCATTGAGCCCGAAGCACCTGGACCTGTTCACTCATCGGATCATCTCCGATCCGATAACGACAGGTATCCAGAGTTCGCACATTCATCTCAAGCGGTTTACAGGACCATCTTCTACCAAGTGAAATACGCTTGGTAACCGCCGGATGCACGATCGGCTCTTTTTGGGCAGTAACTTTCTTTTGGCTTAGCAGAAGTACAGCAGAACCGGACGGCGGGAGTTCAAGCGCTGAACAGGTGTATGTATCTTCCCGCCATGAATCCAGCCTAGATCGCTTGCCTGTTTCGGAATCAAGTCGATACACCTTTCCCTTGCCCCGGATACCGGCGACAATGCTGCACGGATTCTTCCGGTCCTGGTTGACCATATACACGAGTCTGTCCGCTCCGATCTTCCGCTCATGAATCAAGATGCTGTCACACAAACTTCCGTCCTCCAGGGTAATCTGAACAGAAGACGGTGTGGTCCGGTTGAGGAATTCACTCAGAGCGGCCTGATCAAAGGAGAGAACTGTACTATTTTTTTCGTTCAACAGGCGTGAAATCTCACCGGATTCCTCTCCCTCAACCAGATAGGGAACAGGCGTAAGAAACGCCACGCGTCCTCCGGAGCCCAGAAATGTACGAATCAGTTTGAGTGTAGTTTTCCGGAGTGTTGCCGCAGGTGGAACCACCAGGGTCTTATAGGTCATTTCACCGACAATCAGCTTTCCGTTATCGGTCTTGGCAAATTTGGCCAGTATCTCCTCATCCCCGAGGTCAAAGTCCCGTTGCGTCGTAAGGAGCCACTTGCAGACGGCATTGAGGTTATCGTTATATTCCCATAAGTTCCGGGTGTCGTAATCCGATCCGGTCATGCACCATGCTGTTTCAATCGGGTGCAGCAGAAGGATATCGGCCTGAAATGTTCCACGGGAAAGGATGTAGCTGAGCCTGCCAAAGTAATCTCCGAGGGCCTTGTGATGGTTCCACCAGGGTGACTGGTAGTGAAATGAGGGTGGATAATCCCGCTTCCGGCATCCCCGCAATGAATAGAGACTCAGATGCTGACACCGGTGATTAATGCCGAGCGCATACTGCCACTCGCCAATGGCCTTCTGCCCTTCAAACGTAAAATTCCAGCCGCTGCATCCGTAGAGTTCAGAAAGAACGCGTTCGCGGCCCATCTGATGCGCCACCGAGGACACCTGTTTGACGGTCAGCACTTCTTCACGGCTTTCCTTGAGAATGTCAATGCCCGGTTCCTGCATGTGGACGTAATGCTGCATGGCCGATCCGATGGACATGGTCTGCGAAAGCATTGTCTGCTCCATCAGCATGTGGCCGGTGAGTTTGAGATTGTTCTTTTCACACCACTTCGCGATCTGTCTGGTAAAGTGAATTACAAAGAGCCGGGTCACCAGCTTCCAATAGTCATAGCGCACCTTGGTCGCACTTTTGATAAATGCATATTCCGGAATCCGTTCCCGAAAACCGTATCCGTATTCTTTCTTGAATTCCGCGTCAAAGCCAAGGGTCCAGGGCATGTGAAAGAGAAAGTTCTTCTTCCCGGGACCAGTGAGTTTCGAGATATCAATCGCGTTCGAAATGATAGTGTACCGGTAGCTGGGCTCATCCGTAAACATACCCGGAATGCTCTTACCGAAATATTTCTTCAACCGTTTGCGGTAGGGTTCATAAGTGGAGTCGATGAATGCGCGAACCGCCTCTTTACTCAGAACGTCCAGGTAGCTTTCGTTGTTGAGTCTGGGCGTCTTCTTTCCGTAGCAGGCTCCTGCGGTGTAGACATCTTTCTTTGCTGCAGCCGCATCCTTTCGGTCTACAATGGTAAACCCCTTCTCACTCTGTTTGAAATAGAGCGGCGTGAATTCCTTGATTTCAAATCCATCGACAAATCCCTTGAACACGCCAATACTCTTGGATCGAAGATGGTCACCGCCGGCAGTACAGAGCCCGCCTGCAAACCCGCTGGGCCAACGGTCTTCATCATACAGCCATGCCTCCATTCCGGATTTCATTCCTTCTTCCGCGCATGCCTCCACGCACTTCATCCACTGCTCGCCCATGTATTCGGTGGCCAGTCCGGCACGGGAATGCATGAAACCGCCGCCCATTCCCTTGTCCTTCATTTCTCTCAGCTGCCAGACAACCTCATCCTCATCCATATGGTCATTCCATGACCAGAACGGTGCTCCCCGAAACGCGGATCCAGGATTTTCAAATTCTTTCCAGTCGATATGCATGCCATTCCTTTCACAAAAGAGTTTCCAGTCTGTCAAACCGATATCAGTTCCTGACGGTATTGTATTTTATGATCACACGGGATGAGTTTCTATAACGATGTTGCTTTTTTTCCGGACAAATCTGCTGTTTTCCTGAAACCGGTTGGAGAGACACCGGTCAACTTTCGAAATGCCCGGCTGAAGTAACTGGAGTCATGAAATCCCACATCAAAGGCAATGTCGGTGATGTTCCTTTGCGTAGACGTCAGCAGACCGCATGCGCGGTCCACGCGAACCCGGATTACGTAATCCAGCGGGGACATGCCGGTTGCCTGCTTGAAGAGGTGAGAAAGTCGGCTCGAACTGATATACGCGGATCGTGCCAGTTCATCCAGCCGGATTTCGTTTTCAAAATTCTCCTCGATATACGAAATGGCCTCTTCCACGGCCCGGGCCTTTCCCTTGAATTCCATAACCGCCTTGTCCCGGTTAATTTTCTGTTCAAAATACCGGCTCAGATAGGTCATCAGTTTTAGAAAAAGACCGGTACACACAATACCATACGCGGCATCGCGTCGACTGAACTCGTTCTCAATCTCGTTGAGGATCTGCTCGATGTCCGCCTGCTGAGATGGCGTAAGATGGAGTTTGTAACGAAAAGACGTCTCTGAACGGAAAAAGGGCTCAATGGAGAAGAATTCCCTGAACCCCGGAGTCGAGGCCAGTTCTTTCTTGTACGGATCAAAGATATCGGGATAAAATAGAATATTGGTTATTTGCAGGTTGCTTTCTTGAATATAGGTGTGGCGGTCATCAGGCGGAATAATAAAGACATCCCCCTTGAAGATCGGATACTTCCGATGATTGTGGCCGTGCAGTCCGTTGCCCTTGCGTACATACACCAGTTCATAGAAATCATGCTGATGGCGGCCTTTCATTCGAGACTGGTTCAACGTGTGTACGTGAAGTCGTGTACGCTCCAATTCCGTGTCAAAGGAATAGGTTGATTGTGAATTTTCGGTAGCGTCAGACATGATTTTCCCGAAACAGGATCTGTAAATCAAGGACCAATATCTCAGCGAAATTGGTCTAAAGCTTTTGCAGTAATTATATCCGGGTGTATGGTATGTCAAGAAAAGGCAGAATTTGAAAGGAGAATCATTTTACAGAGGAAGCAAAACCTCCACGCAACACATTGCCACGAAATCGCTTAAACGTTTTTCGCTGAATTTGGATAGTACCGGCTGTAGAATTTTTTGCTGGTATTTCATCACCGGCAATGGGATAACCAAACTGATATCCTGTTATATAAAGCGCCTGTTTCCTGCTGATGGGTTCCATGTCCGTGTACTCCTCCTGTATTCATATGGTAGCGGTCTGCCGTTCATTCTCATGCAGGAAGATTAAAAATATTTTCCTGCACAGAAACGCAATTTTCTTGTTACTATTTCATTCGTTTAGTATGACGCAGAAACAGAGAAACAGGTTTACTTTTTCTTTAAAAAAAGACCGACGCTTATCGTCGGCCTGAGATCAAACAGATATAAACCCGTTTCTGTGTTAGAGTGCGTTGGGGAACTTCTTTTTAAAGTCATCGAATGATGTAAATTTTTTATCGCCAGAGGAATGACTGGGGGCTGGTTTTTTCCCGCGGGCCATGGCTTCGACTTCCGGCAGCGTCTTGTTCAAAGAATCCAGAATGGATTCCAGTTCCGTCCTTCTGGATTCAAGAGTCTTTAATTTCTCTTCCCGCTCAGAGGTATCAATCTTTTCATAGGCAGGATTTATCGATTTAAGATAGGAAGCCTGTTCAATTTCAAAAAGTAAACTCTTAATCACACCCTCAAGTTTTTCTTTTTCTTCCGTGCGCTCATCCATTTCGGTACGGAGGATTTGAAGTTTCTCAAAAGCACTCAATTCTATCTTGATAGGGTCGGCTGCCATAAGTACTTTTCCTTTCAAATATTAGTTCATCTGTTCGCTGATCACATAGTTATACAGCTTGGCCTTAACTTCATCGGCAATTTCTTCAAATGTAAGTCCGATTTTGCATTTGTAGGAAACCGGATCAATGGTTTCAATCCAGGATGTAAGGGTCAATGCCTTTATCGGAAGGACTTCACTCGGCAGATGCAGATGGACCTCCACCTTGACTTTATGTGTGAGCAGTTCTTGCACCATACTCAATTTAGGAAGTTCAGCTTCCAATATAAAACTGTTCTTACCAAAGTATCTTGCCCTGCCAGACTGTCGGTTATCAGAAACCATGCCCAATCGCACAAATGCATAGTCCACCTTCATCGAATGATGGGTTTTCAGGTATCCATAGCTTTCCCGCTCGTATCCAGAGGTCATAATGCCTTTAATCCATTAAGATGATTTCGGCAAAGGACAACTCACGTTCCGCCAGTTCATGTAATGTAAAAATCTCATTCTCATCCAGTTTCAGGACATCCCATGTTTCCCGACTTAACTTCATTTCCTGCTTGTAAATCGGTGATACACCAATCTTGCTGGAGATACATTCCGCCACCCTGACGGCTGCGGTAATATAGGTTTTTTCGCCCGCGTCCAGTTTCATAATAACGTCTGCAATGGTTTCTGGAAGTTTCCAGTTCTGAGTCAGCCATGCACCGGCCTGGTAATGGGTAAAGCCAATTGAATTCCGCTCCGCCTCCCGAAAATCCACTTGCGTTTCCCGTGCGTCTTTGAGCGCGCTTCTCATCTTCTCGGGACAGTATTCCAGCAGCGGAAGGATACCGATGTCGTGCAGAAGACCAATCACATAAAGAACCTCCGTGTGGTCTTCCGTGTCCGTGAATTTATCAATTTCCCGGCATAATCCCGCATTAACAACGCAATATTTCCAGAATTCCTTGACATCAAAAACATCGGTCAGCGACTGAACATTAAAAATTCTGAAAAACGAATTGCTCAACGCCAGATCCCGAATCCGATTGAAACCAACCAGAGAGATCGCCTGATCCAGATTGGTTATTCGTTGATTCAGTCCGTAAAAAGCGGAGTTCACCAGTTTCAGCAACTGTGACGCAGTTGCCGGATCCCGCTTGAGGATTTTACCAATATCCTTTGCAGAGGAATACGGATCATTGATAAGTCGCAGGATCGAAGTAGCGACTTCCGGCAGCGAAGGCAGTTTGTCCACATTTTGAAACAGCTGAATCATTTCCGGGGAATAATCATATTCTTTCATAATCCGTATCCTGTTTCATATTAAAACCAAATTCTCTTCATTCTGATGCCGCTCACAGTAATGGCACATCACTGAAAGAGGCGACTGGTTCTTCAAATAAAATTTCGTTGTAATGTCTTCGTTGAAGTTGGTTATACATTTTGGATTCGAACACTTGAGAATACCGATGATGCATTCCGGTATATGGACCTGCGTTTTCTTGACCACTTTGAAATTCTCGATAATATTCACCGAGGCTCCTGGGGCAAAGACAGCGATTTTATTTACCTCGTTTTCCGTGAGCATCCGGTTTGCGATCTTAACAACACCCTTGAGGTTCATGGTTTTGGACGGAAAGTTAATCCCGATGGTAACAAAATCATCCATAGCCGAAAGAATCTCCACTACCTTCATGGTCTGCTGAGAAGGAATGTGGTCGATCACGGTTCCCTGGTCAATGGCCTGAACTTTCAGTTCTTTCTTCTTCTCATTTTTCTTCATTGCAGTTTCCCATTAATCAGCGAAAGCAGTGCCTGGCGCACAGGAATCCCGTTAGACGCCTGTTGGAAATAATACGCACAGGGACTCTCATCCACCTCCCGGTGAATTTCACTGACCCGTGGCAGGGGATGCAGTATTTTCAAATTCTTTTTTACGTTCTTCAGATGGTCGTTCCGGATAATATACGCATTTTTTACCCGCATGAATTCGATGGGATCGGGAAAGCGCTCCTCCTGAATTCTTGTGGCATAGAGAATATCCAGGTCCTGAATTACATCCACAATAGTATCGTACTCGGAATAGGGAATTTCCTTTTCTGCGAGTTCATTCAGATAAGCGCCGGGCATGCGCAGCGAAGGAGGAGAAATAAAAAAAAGCTGGGTGTTGAAACGGGCCAGTGCGGACGAAAGCGAGTGAACGGTTCTGCCGTATTTCAGATCTCCGGCAAGTCCCACCTTCAGCGTTTTTTTCTTTTTATTAAAGAGGGTTGGCTGTGTCTTCATTACCGTAAAGAGATCGAGAAAGGTCTGCGTGGGGTGCTGATTCGCTCCGTCTCCGCCGTTGATTACCGGGACAGCAGAGACTTCCGAAGCCAGCCGGGCCGATCCCTCCAGCGGATGGCGTATGACAATCACATCCGAATAACTGGCTGCCATTCGAACGGTATCGGCTAGACTTTCGCCTTTTTTCACAGAGGAGGCACTGGGTTCGGCAAATCCGATAACTTTGCCGCCCAGACGGTGCATGGCGGATTCAAAACTCAGTCGAGTCCGAGTGCTGGGCTCAAAGAAAAGCATGCTTAGGATCTTTCCATCCAGGAGCTTGGTATGTTTCTGTTTGAGAAACCGATCCGCAGTCTTCAGAATGAAAAGGATTTCTTCGGTGCTAAAGTCATTGATGGAAATGATGCTCCTGCCGTTGAAATTCAATTATCAGTCCTGTCGTAAAGGGTGAATAAACCGAATTCGTATCCTTGCAGATTTTTCGTGCCGTCCGGCATGAGAATTAGTTTTCAAAAAATGCCGCATGTACAGCCTTCATGGCTGTTTTGCCGTCTTCCCGCCGGATCAGACAGGAAATCTTAATCTCCGATGTTGTGGTGGCCAACACATTGATATTGCTGTCTGCCAGCGCTTTGAACATCTTGCTCGCCACTCCGTGCTTGCCCTTCATCCCGATTCCCACAACAGACAACTTGGCAATGTCCGTATCACTGACCACCTGGCCGGCCTTGATATCCTCACCAATTCTAGAGACTATGGGTATGGCCTTGTCAAGATCTGAATCCGGCACCGTAAAGGAAATATCCGTAAACCCATCCTGGCTTACATTCTGAACAATTACATCCACATTGATATTTTCATCCGCGACCACGCCAAACAGCCGGGCGGATACCCCCGGTACGTCTGGAACGTGCCGCACGGTAATCCTGGCTTCATTCTCTTCAAGCGCACATCCTCTGACTAAAATATCCTCCATTTCAGGTGTTGCCTCCTTAATAATAGTTCCGGGCCTTCCGGTAAAGGAGGACCGGACGTGTATGGGTATATTCTGACGCATTCCCAGTTCCACAGCCCTCGAGTGCATCACCCTGGCGCCCAGGGCTGCCAGTTCAAGCATTTCATCATACGAAATGCTGGGAATGCGGTGTGCGTTCGGAACAACCCGGGGGTCGGCTGTAAAAACGCCGTCCACATCCGTATAAATATTTACCGTGTCGGCTTTCAGGGAAGCGCCCAGGGCAACGGCCGAAGTATCGGAACCGCCGCGGCCCAGGGTGGTCACGTTCATATCTTCATCCATACCCTGGAACCCGGCCACCAAAACGATGCGACCGTTGGCCAGTGCTTTGAGTGTCTTTTCCGGATGGATCTTCTGAATTCTGGCTTTGGTAAATGTGCTGTCCGTGTAAAAACCAACCTGCATTGCATTGAAGGAGATTGCGGGACACCCCATCGAATGGAGCGTCATGGCCATCAAGGCCACAGAGACCTGCTCGCCCGTGGATATCAGCATGTCCAGCTCACGCTCCGGAGGTGCGTCCGTAATTTCATAGGCTTTTTCCAACAGCCGGTCGGTGGTATCTCCCTGAGCGGAAAGAACAGCCACTACTTTATGACCGGCCTTCTGCTCTTTAATCATAATTTCGGCGGCGTTCTTCATTTTACGGATATCTCCCAGGGATGTCCCGCCGAATTTCAGCACTTGAATGCTCATAGTACGTTTGTCCTGATGAATAAGTAATCAACCCAATTTCTTACCGATGGTACATACTATTTATGATACCGTTACACCTGTTTTTTTCAACTCTTATTCAAATAAAAAACGGTTGAGCAGGTCAGGCCCGCTGGGGATGAACAATCCGGTTTCAGCACCGTTGGCTTCGGAAAAGACCATGTTCGCGTCTGCATGAATACCGGGACCGGTTATAATAAAGGGAACGGGTTCGCTCCCATGGGTCATTGTGGAAATGGGCGTGGTGTGATCCGGAACCACCATAATCCGCATATCCCCCAATGTATTCGCGGTTTTCATGATAGGCGGCAGCACCAGTGAATCAATCAATTCAATGGCCTTGATTTTGGTATCTTCTTCACCGCGATGACCGGCTTCATCCGGTGCTTCCACATGAACAAAGACCAGGTCCATACGCTCCAGCGCTTCAGATGCGGCCTCTCCTTTGCCACTGAAGTTGGTATCCATGTAACCGGTAATTCCAGGCACATCAATAATGTCCATGCCCAGATAGATGGCAATCCCCTTGAGCAAATCCACTGCGGAGATCATGCCTCCGGAAATCCCATATTGCTCCTTAAGGGACGGAAACGCAGGTTTTCCCCCCTGCCCCCACAGCCAGATCGCATTGGCTGAATCCATGTCTTTGAGAATTTCTCCGGCTTTTTTCTGAATATCAATAACCACTTGGCTGCCTGGTCCCCCGGGAAGATACTCCTGAATCTCCTGTCCGCTGATATCATGCGGAGGCGTGCATTCACAGTCACACGATTTGTTTCGGAGCACAAAGGCGTGGCGGTAACTGACACCGGGAAAAAACTCCATGGTATCGGACTTCAGCTCCCTGTTCAACTGGTCGATTATTGCATGCGCATCCGGTGTTGTAATGTGACCGGCGCTGTAATCTGCCATTTTCCCATCGTGAATCCGTACCAGGTTGCATCGGAAACTCGTGTCTTCCGGCTCCAGGTCAATTCCCATGCTTGCCGCTTCAATAGGAGATCGTCCGGTATAGTATTTTGCGGGATCAAAACCAAGCAGCGAGATATTGGCCACATCGCTGCCGGGCTTCATATTTTCAGGTATGGTCTGAACCAGACCGCAAATGCCCTGTTCGGCAAGCAGATCCATGTTCGGAGTTGCAGCCTTTTCAAGCGGTGTCGGACGTTCGCTTTCCAGTCCGGCACATCCGTCGGGGACAAGTATACAATATTTCATTCCAGCTCCTCATATCGGAAAAGGACAGGCTTTGCGGTAACAACAGCAAGCCGGTTAATCAAACTTATGGATTTTCGGATGCAGTTTTCAGCGGTCTTGTGGGTGAGGATAATAATCGCAGCATTGCCCTGATCATCCGCTTGCTTCTGAATCACTGAACGGATGCTCACGCTGTTGTCTGAAAGAATAGCGGTCAGGCGGGACAGCACTCCGGGTTTGTCCTTGACCTTCATCCGCACGCAGTACCGTGTCTGAATATCATTGATCTTCAAATGCCGGATTCTTTCCGATGCCAGAGAGAGACGGTGAAAGGAGAGCTTGGCCCTTCCCAGCACCACGTCCACCACATCCGCCACCACAGCACTGGCTGTAGGCAGCCTTCCGGCACCCGGTCCGCAGAACATCACATCCCCAACCACATCTCCCTGGATCTGCACCGCATTCTCCACTCCGTTGATCGAGGCCAGGGGGTGAGACACGGGGATAAAGGCAGGCTGAATTCGAAGCTCCAGACGTCGGTCCTCATGAAACTTGGCCACGGCCAGCATCTTGATTACACACCCCAGGTCTCGGGCCGTGGAAATATCCTCGGGCGTTACCGAGGTAATACCCTCAATATGCACATTCTTGAAATTCACATACGCACCGAACGCAATGCCGGAAAGGATGGTCAGTTTGTGACCGGTGTCCATCCCTTCTACATCAAACGTCGGATCTGCTTCTGCATACCCCAGCTCCTGCGCCTCTTTCAAGGCGTTTTCATAGGACTCACCGTTCTCTGTCATCTGTGTCAGGATGTAGTTGGCGGTTCCATTGAGAATTCCCTGGATCAGATAAATATCATTAGCGATCAGACCGTCCCGCAGACCGATAATCAGCGGAATACCGCCGGCGCAGCTGGCTTCATAAGAAATGCTGACATTCTTTTTCAGCGCAGCCTCAAAAAGTTCCTTTCCGTGAAGCGCTAGCAGGGCCTTGTTTGCAGTGACAATGTGCTTTCCATTCTCAATAGCCTTGAGAATAAAGGTGCGCGCCGGCTCAATGCCGCCGACCAGTTCAATCACCACATCAATGTCCGGATCATCATAAATGTCTGCCGCATCTGTTGTCAGAATTTTTTTGGATACCCGGACCGGCCGTTTGGATGTTATATCCTTGTCAGCGATCCGCGTCAATTCAAGCTGTGCTCCGAGTTTGTTTCTGAAGAACTCCTGCCTGCGCTTCAGGACATCGACCACACCGCTTCCAACGGTCCCGAAACCAATCAAACCGATTCTTACAACGGATTTACTGGAAATCATGCGATATTCTCCTATGAATTAAAATCGTACGAATTATACGTCCGGTCAGGAGTTTGTCAAATCCAATACCAAAAACATACATCGTGTTTAACAGGTTCTTTGCTGCAAGGATGAAAGAGATTTCTGCTTCCGGCTGGTGGTGAAAATTGTACTCAGAAGAAACCTACATATATGAAGACAGATACTTCCGGCTCTCTGCGTCGAGCTGCCGGACATCCGGTATGTCGTAGCGGTTGCCGAACATATCCGACACCGTGATACGGTCGCTCTCTCCCACAGTGATCTGTTTGTAGATATTATCAATCATAATGGTCCGCCGGCCACGGTCGGTCTGAATGTCCACTTCTACAATCCACTGCCGGTCACGTATCTCAAGAATTCTCACGATTCGTGCGATCATATGTTCCTGGCGAAGAATACGTTCAATTATCTGTCTGGATTCCTGAGAAAGAGCACGGATATCCCGGATCACACCAATCGACTCTCCTCGATTTCCGTCCGGCTTTATCTGATAAAACTGAACATAGGAATTCAAGTCACTTTTGGGAAAAGCGGTTCGCGCTATAATCCCCAGACAGGTTCGATCTCCCTGGATCGTAAGACAGGCGCGACCACTGGAATGGTGCTCAAAAAACTCCAGTGTCTCCGGCTCAAGCCATGTAATCGAGTCTGGTTTAATGTCAATATCGGACTTCTGATCCGAGTTTAAGCTCTCTTCCATAATCATTTTACCGCAATGGTGCGGCTCCATTCGGATTGAATGTTTACAAGTTTCTGATAAATTCCGTCTTTGATTTCCATGAGTTCCTCGTGCGATCCCTGCTCTGCGATCTCACCGTTTTTAATCACAATCAGCCGGTTCGCGTGCCGCAGTGTGCTCAAACGGTGTGCAATCGCAATCGTGGTCCGGCCTTCAATCAGTTTCTGAAGCGCGGTCTGAATCTTGGATTCGGTCTCTGTATCCACGGCAGATGTGGCCTCATCCAGAATCAGAATGTCCGGATTGTGCAGAATGGCCCGGGCAATAGCCACTCGCTGGCGTTCACCGCCGGACAGTTTGGCACCCCGCTCCCCCACAATCGTATCATAGCCGTCTGAAAGTTTCATAATAAACTCGTGTGCGTTGGCTGCAGCTGCGGCATGAATGACATCTTCCGGTGAAGCATCCATTTTGGCATACGCGATATTATCACGGACCGAACCGTTAAAGAGAAAGGTCTCCTGCAGTACGTATCCGATCCGCGACCGCAGCTCATGAATCTCAATATTGCGCACATCAACACCGCCAATCCGTATCGCTCCTTCCTCCACATCATACAGCCGTCCGATCAAATTGATCATGGTGGATTTACCCGCGCCCGAGTGTCCTACAAATCCGATCATTTCACCGGGATTGATCTGCATGGTAATATCTTTGATCACGGGTTTGTGCGGTTCATATCCGAACACAACATTCTCCACCTCAATGCCCAAACGACCCTGCGGCAGCGGTGTGGTTTTCTTGACATTCACCACATTCGGCTCTGTGTCCAGAATCTCGAAAATCCGGGCCGCAGATGTCATGGACCGGGTCAACCAGTCATTGAGCTGAGTGAGCAGTCGAAACGGCCCGTAGATCATTCCCATATACCCGATAAAGGCCATCAGTTCTCCTGTAGTAATTTCCTTATTGAATATCTTGTGTGCACCAAAGTACCAGATCAAAAGCGTGGAACTCTGCATCACAACACTCAGAATGGGTATCAACGTCATCCAGGTGCTTTCCGCACGAATTCGGGAATGGCATACACGCTCCACCTTTCGGTTGAAGCGGTCAACCTCTACGGGCTCCTGTCCGAATGCCTTAATGATTCGGATGCCGGAGAGCGCGTCATTCAGATAGGCTGACATCTCGGAAACCATTTCCCATGCCAGCCGAAACCTGCGGATCACACGACGAAATGTAAACTTGGAAAAAAGGCCTACAAAAGGAGCCGGAATCAACACCAGGAGCCCGAGAAAAGGATCCATCCACAAGAGAGTGACTGCCACGCCGATCAGGAGCAGAATATTGACCACTGTATACTGAATTCCATCTGCAAGAAAATGCTGCATCTGACGGGTGTCATTATTCACACGGGACATAATCGCTCCGGTCTGCTGTTTATTAAAGTAGCTGAGCGACAGCGTCTGCAGATGCCAAAAAACCTTTCGCTGAATATTGGTGGTCACCAGAATGCCGATACGAATTCCCAGGCGCCCCCGGATAATCTGAATGCCGGCCAGGATCAGCATTTGCAGCCCCATGGCTGCGACAATCGGGACCAGCCAGCCCCCGTATTCCTCAGGCCGGGCCAACACATTGTCGATCATAAACCGAAGTAACTGGGGCGGAATCAGATGCAGGAGCATTCCCACAACCATGAGCACCCCCATCAGAAAGAGCTGGGAGCGAAACGGTTTGGCAAAGGTAAAAATCCGCAGCAGAACGCTCCGTCTGGGAACGCAGCTTTTACATACCTTGGAGTCCCGGGGAAGAATTCTCCCGCACTTCGAACAACGCAGTTCCTTCTGCTTCTGGATGAATTCGCTGAGAACTTCACTGAGATCCCGTTCTTCAGGTTTGAACGGTTCTGATTTCGAAGAATCGTCTTTTTTGTCTTTCTCCTCTTTTTCCGGTTCCGGTTTTTTCACAAACCGGCTCATGATCCCGGCAAACTCACCGAATACGGAACCGTCTCCAGCGGAATACCCGGTCACATCCACTGGAACATCGTTCACTTGGCAAACCAGGATTCCGCCGCCAGTAGTACTCCGGCAGACCATACTGTCGATGTCCGCAGTATCCGCTTCCCATCGAACCTCTGCCGCGCCCTGATCATCCTGTTCAATACAAATACCCTGCTCCCGACTGAATGCCAGCCAGCAGTCGCCGAATGAACCATCCGCCCGCGTATTGCTGTGCAGACAGGCCAGGCACTCAGAGGCTGAGATCCCGCTCTGCTTAATCAGGCGTGTAACCTGATCCGGAACATCACAGTACACCGCATGCTGCCAGTTTCTCTGCGAATCCGCAGTCACTGGTTTCCGATCATTTTCAGACATAAAAGAATCTTCGGAGAAAGGTAAAAAACTGTGCAAAAAGCAAGAATTAAGAATTCTATCCGATCCCTTTGTGAAATCAAACAGAAAACAAAGAAGAAAAGGCTGGAAAGTGAATATTACCCTTTCTATAATCAATCGCAGTAACAATGGCCGCAGCGCAGGTATGGACAGTCGTCTTCGACCAGGTACGGGTAACCAATGGACTCGCTCACACAACTGACATTCAGAGCTGCAATCGGAGAGGCGGTTCTCGGCCACAAGGTCGGAAGGAAAGCGCCGCTCTGGGGAGCTGTCCTGGGAACCCTGCCGGACCCGAATGTGTTTATCCCCCTTGGCGGACCGGTAAACGACCTTGTATACCACCGAAGCTTCAGTCACTCGCTTCTGGTCATAGTGCTCTCTCAACCACAGAGGGGTATGTAACCATGACCGATCTTCGCATGGGATCGGAGCCTGATTACATCTTTCGTTTCAACGTGGCAAAACTCAGCCATACAAATGCCACACCGATTGACGACAAACAGCTGAAAACCATTGTAAACTGGCAGCGCCTGGGATGGGTATGGAAAAAATCTGGCCCCCCGAACCACACAACGAGTAAATCCGTTTATGCCGCAAAAGAGAATAACGCTGATCTCTGTCCCCGGGAAAAAAACGATTCGGATTCTCTGTAACAGTCCGCTCAACTGAATCTTCGGGCTTCATCCAGCGATGTAATCCGGCTCCACCGGCTCAAGTGAGATTCCCACAGTTTTCTCCGTCAACAATAACCTGCAAACACGTTGTACGCCTGCTCGAGTCTATCCGGAAAGGCATTGGCTTCCATCCATTCATGGCCCCAGTATCCACTATAGCCTGCAGCGGATATTTCCCTGACCAGTGCGGAATAGTCAATCTCCTGGTCTGACCCCGGAAAATTCCGATCCGGGCTTCCTGCCACATGAATGTGCACAGTCCGGTCCAGGTGATCCAGAACATCCTTGAGCACATCTTCACCCATCCGATGCATATGGTAAATGTCATAGAGAACCTGTACGGCAGGAGAGTCAATCTCTTCCACCAGGCGGAATCCATAGGCGCTGTGATCGGCCTGGTAATCTTCGTGATTAAAGTGGTTGAGCATCTCAAAGGTCAAGACCACGCCGGAATCCTCCGCTTTCTTCGCCAGTTCGCGAACAGCCTGAACACAGGTGGAAAAACCATCGTCCACAGAAATATCTCCGTTATTTCCACTGAGGATTATCACATGCGGAATCCGGTTCTCTGATGCCTGATCAATCAGACGGGTTATCTCCGGAATCAGCTGTTGATGGTTTTCCGGGTTGTTCAGCCCTTCCCGCATACCCGGTCCCGCAATATTGAGCATTTCAAGGCCGGCATTCCGGACAGAATCCCAGTACTCGGGAGCAGCCATCTCAACAGCACCAAAGCCGATCTCTTTGAGTTTGCTGTAATACGCATCCGGATCCGATATATTTTTGTAAAAGCACCAGTCTGCTGCACTCTGTTTGATTGCACTCATTGATCATTCTCCTCCGTTCCAGTTAAAGAGGATTCCCATGGTACTGCCTCTCTGCTCAGTAGCAAAATCATATGCCTTTGCACACTCCTCCGGAGCAAAGGTATGGGTGTTAAGTCCATTCAGGTTAAACCGGCCGCTTGTCACCAGGCGTGTAAAAAGCTGATGAATGCTCTGAATGGTCCACCGTTCGTCTACATGCGTATCATGAGCACCGCGTATGGTAACTCCGCGCAGAACCACATCCGGTGTGAGATGCTGCGATGCCGGAGAACCGGTATCACCAAGCAGCACAACGCTGCCGAACTTCCGGACCACCTGGAGCGCCTGCGGAAAGGCCTTGGGATTTCCGGTCGTATCCATAACTATGTCCGGCAGTTCGCCGCCGCACACCTGCTTGATTTTCTCCATACAGTCCAGCGGGGCTTTGGCAAAGACATGGGACGCACCGCCGTCAGTTGCAAATTTCAGCCGTTCTTCAACCAGATCCACTGCAACAACAGTTTCAGCTCCAGCGGCCCGTGCCCACCGGACGGACAGCTGACCAATCGGACCGGCTCCGATAATCAGCACCCGGTCACCCAGTTGATATTCAGCAGCCTTTGCCCCCATAAACGTAATCTTGGCCAGCGCAAACCAGGCTGCCTGCTCCGCAGCCATGGATTCGGGAATCGGCAGACACTGCCCCTCACCAACCATATGCGCGGAAGCGTGCGGTCGTTTGAGTGCCACCAGGTCGCCCTCAGCCACAGAGTTGACATCCGAACCCACTGCAGCAACACGACCGACTGTCGAGTACCCCGGTGTAAACGGATACTTGATATAATTATCCCAATGCGTACCCGGGTCAAACGCCCTGTTATAAGCAATGGTTTCCGTTCCAGTGCTGATCAGGGAAACAATTGTTCGCACACAGACCTGATCCGCCCCGGGAGTTCCAAGTTCGAACTTTTCAATAGAAACTTCTTTTTTGCCTGTAAAAATCATTTTCTTTTCCATTATTTCTCTCCAAAGGGATTATCCGTTAGCTGGAAACCAACGATTTTCTCTCTTGACTCGTTACTGACGTTTCTCACTCTTTTCTGCCCATGCTCACTTGTGGTCTGTCAGCACTATGGTGTCATTTCATCCATCACATCCGCAGGAATTTCATCCAGATGGATAAACTCCTTGCCGGAGTTATACATAATAAAGTAACGTCCATTGCTCTCAAAAAACTGGGGCATACTGATTCCGGTCTTCAGGTTGGTCTCACCGGTATCATCGACCTCAGCCAGGATACGCGGTTTCCCGAAAACCATTCCTCCGTTCTGCTCCTGCCCCGGAACATACCGTCCCACGGCAAACCACTGTGGATTACGAGTCTTTCCGCAACCGTCCCAGACATGCTCTGCACCACGGTCCGTGCCGTCATTGTTGGTAAAGAGCAACACATAACGTCCGTCCGTTGTCTGTGCAATCGGACACATGGTCATGGGGTGTTTAACAAACTCCTGGTCCGGTCCGTACCGCAGGGGTTCAACAGACGACCAGGTTCTGCCGGAATCATTGCTGAGGGTATAACCGGGTGATCCCAGAAACGTGCGGCCGACTCCCAGCAGTTTTTCTCCTTCCAGTGACGCAATGGTCAGTTCCTGAAAATTGTACGCAATCTCAGCCGGTGATCCGTCATAAAAGTCACAGAGCCGGTTGAGTGCGGGATTATCCATATGCTTTCGTACATCCACCCGGATTCCTCTGGGGCTGTCCGGCAGCATCGTAAAGCTGAGTTTTTCCGGGTCGGTCTCGGTCAGGATGTTATCGCAGCGAATCACAGAGCATTCTGCAGCGCCAAGGCGCCATGTCCTTCGCCTGGTTCCCTGGTAATCCTGACAACTGATCGGCAGAAGGACGCCTGCCGAAGGTGTAATAAAGGGCGGGTGGTTGACCCAGGCATGAATATAATCCGGATACGAATTCACATCCCGGTCCGGCAGCTGAATCTCGCTGCGGGAAGACCAGTGTTCACCCAGGTCATCGGAAAAGACATAATTGATCCGTCCGGAACCGAACTCCGGTGTTCCCCGGTTCGTGTATCGACCTGCAAAGAAGAACATGTAGATTCGGTCGGTTTCCGGAACAATAAACGGTACGCCATAGGCGATTCGTTCGGTTTCTGTAGAACCGATGATTTGTTTCGGGTCGGTCCATGTCTTTCCCATATCCCGACTCAGAGAAAAGACAATACCCTCGTCCAGGCGGGATGAGTTCTCAGAACTGCCCTGTCCCCATGTGGTAAACCAGGTGCCATCCTTGAGAAAGACGGTACAGTTGGATTCGTTCTTGCAAAGCCGCGCGATCTCATCCGGAATATCGTCCTTGATGTGTGCGGAAGCGGAATTGAATGCACATCCATCCACTTCAGGATGGATGTATACATCGGAATATGCAAAGGGCCGCTGTTTGAGCGTCATGGTGTCCATGGGACTCTCCCAAAAAATGGTAATATGACAATCCAGACATGAAAAATATGGCCTGGATTTCAACTGGACTTACTATACGCTTAAACAGGGGTTTTGTCAATAGGAGCATTCAGACAAAGAGTTGTATTATTCGGACCTCACCTTCAGGCGATCGATGATTTCCGGAATTTTTTCATCCGCCTGATCAGCAGGGATCTGGGCGGTGCCTGCTCCCTGGTGTCCGCCACCGCCGTACTCGGCCAGCAGGTCGCCGATATTGATATCACAGGTACGGTTGAAGATTGATTTGCCGGCAGCAATCACCGTGGTGTTGTTGATGCCCTTGAAAAGCCGCGCTTCCACATTTCCGTCAGAGAACATGGTGTAGACAATGAACCGGTTTCCAACAGGCACAGTCTGCATCTGAACATCCCGGAAGTCCGTAATAATCACATTGTCTTCCAGGCGGGATTTTTCTTCCAGCAGTCCACGGAATTCCTTCTGCTCGTTGAGCACGCGGTCCATCCGTTTTTTCACTTCCCGATGCTGCAGCACCCTGTCCAGGGGAAGTTCTTTGACAAACTCTGCCAGCCAGCGGAAATACTTTCTGAAGTCCGGTCCCAGTCCGGAGCGCGGATCCAGTGTCAGTCCCAGCAGAATCCATCCTGTGGGGTTTGTCACTTCCTCTTTGGTCAGATTCGCGGAATCGAGTTTGTCCGTGGCCACCAGCATATCCAGGTGCTGTTCAAATTCCGGAAGGTTGTAGTGATTGTAGATAACGCGGGCTGCAGACGGCGCCAGTTCAAAGCGACCGTTGAATTCACCGATATCGGAGAGTTTCTTTTCTTCGGAAACATGATGATCAAACCACAGGGCACAGCCTTTGACGTACGGAAGATTGGTCACAATGTCGTTGTCTCCGACCTCAACCAGTCCGTCCTGCATGTCCTTGGGGTGGGCGAAGAGAAGCTCTCTGATTTCCTCCGCATACGTCAGCAACACTACACTTGTCAACCCGTCCATATCTCCGCGCGTAAATACTCTCATTCTGTTCTCCTCCTTGTGAAAGGTTTGATCCTATATATATGATCATATTCAGTGCCAGACACTTGTCAAGGGCTTTCATCCGTAACGGTCCACCATCCCCAGAATATGCCCAAAGGCGGAAGCAGTAATGAAACCAGAAACATGAGTCCGGCAACAGTCTCCAGGCTCGTACCGAACATACCCGCAACCCGTATATAATCATTGGTCAGACCAAAGGAGCCGTGTGAGTAATACCATCGTCTTGCTGCTTGACTGTATATCAGGCTCCAGCAGAAAACAGACAAAGGCTGCGATCAGACCGCCCCACACAACAAGCGTCAAAAATAACGATTGACACACATATTCCGCTGCCGCATATCCGTCCAGACGGATTTTCGGAACCGCCGGACAACCGAAAAACCATGCAGTGATACTGTGTCCCATTTCATGAATCAGCGCCTCTATAAACCAGAGCATGTACCGTGGCATCCAGTGAACATTGAAGACCGGCACAAGCAGAAGACCAAGCAGCAGATAGAACCATGGCCTGGGAATACCCAGAATATGAAACGAACCCGGTTTCTCCTGATTACCGAGCGCCGGTGCTGCGGAAAGTGTCGGGGGCTGTTCCGACGCTGACTCGCCCGTATTCTCCTCTTTGCGCAGCAAACCTGAACACATGGAACAGGTCAGTGCATCATCTTCATTACTGTAGGAACAGTGTGGACAAATATTTTTTTGTGGTTTTTTGGACATCATTTGATTTAATGTATTAATGAAAATCGGTATTTAAACTGAGGCTCTATTATATCATGGCAAAACGAAAAAGAATAACAAAAAAACGACTCGGCGAACTGATGCTTGATGAAGGTCTGGTTGATCGTGAAACGATTCACAAGGCCCTGATCAATCAGGAAAAAACCGGGCGGCTTATTGGACACATCCTCATCGAAATGGGCGCTGTCACTGAAGAGCAGGTGGCCAATACCCTGGTGCAGCAATATGGCATTCCCTTTCTCCGGGGAGAATTCTACCGCATCAACGACAAAGTTAAAAAGATGTTTCCCATCCAAATGATGAAGAAATACGATTTTGTCCCGCTGGATATGATCGGAAAGGTAATTATCATCCTGACCTCCGGCCTGCCGAACGGTGATTTCTTTGATCAGGTCGAAAAAATTTCCGGCCGGATTGTTCATGTTTTTATTGGAACACTCAGTGAAGTCACCCGAATAATTGACGAAAATTTTGAATACACATCCGAAGACGAACTCTCTAATCTCGGAAAAATGTTGCTTGGCAATCTGGATGATGATCAGGAAAAATAACAGTTGCCCCTCCCCTCTCAACGTTCCCCTGTTTGAACTGTTGCCCCCAGTATCCTTTTTTCCTTCCAGACCGCAAATCGCCTGGAGAGCCGGTACGTTATCAGGCTCATAACCAGAAAGCCTGCGGAGACCGATACATTCGAAAAAAAAACAGCGCAATGCTGCTGATAAAAAAGAACTGGGACCAGAAAAATCCTGCATGAAAGAGCGCAGCCTTTTTTGTGAGCTTTGACGCTGTCTGCCACAACGGAATCATCAGAAAGACCGGAAGTGCAATAAACCATCCGGCTCCGGTACCGCCCATGTGAGAATAACAGGCGGCAATGGATCCGAACACCACCTCACCCAAAACGATTACGATGATCTTTGTGATTCGTTCCAATCGGATCAGTCCGGATTCCCGGTTCCAGTATTTTTTACGATCCGCCAAGAGACTGACAAATCCACAGATCGGACAGGTTTTCTCTTCCCCCGGCAGCTGATGATAACAGCGAAGGCAGTAGTATAATTTCAGTTGATGGTAATCCGCATGGTCTTCTGACATCCCCTTGACATTTGTCATTATCTCTTTTCATCATCCCATTCTTTTTTCTAAGACAGGTTTTATTCCTTGACTTCATACTGCCTCGCCAGTGTTACAAACCCCATATTTGTTCTCACAGCCTCATGGGGAATGAGTAAATATTTCCATGGTTTCTTTTTATGCTGCTCTGCATAGCTTGAGGCAAGGATGCAGTATTTCAGAGCGGCGATAGCCTTTTCTCTAACATCCGGAGAATCCATTTCCTTCTTCATCTTGGTTTCGACCATAAAGATGTTACCTCCGGTTTCTACTACAAAGTCAGGTGTATAACTTCTTGAATTATGATCCCAGTACATCTCGAACTGACCTTCGGCAGGTCGTAACCATTTGATAACATCCGTATCATTTTCAATGATGATGGAGAAATCCTTTTCCGTCTTGGAATCGAATTTATACTTGTCACGGCAGGCTTTCTTAAATCCGACAAAGATTTTGCTCGGAATCGCAGAAGCGGGTTCAATGGTTTCTGTATACGGATAGACATCTTCTGCTTTATTTTTTGAGTAATTGTGCTCTTTAAGTTCCACAAACGGAAGGACATCAACATCATCGTATTCCGGTTCTTCACAAAAGAAGTGTTCCATCATCTGAGCATAAATAAAACCGGCGATCTCTCTTTTGTTATACTGAACTACATTCACCATTTCATCGTCTTTCAAATACGACTTAAAGTGCTCCAGCGTCTGATACGCCAGCTTAAAAAGCAGATCTGCCAGGTCATCATAATCAACTTCGGGACACTCCATCAATTCGCTGACAATGATATTGTCCAGCCGGTCGGGTATGATACGACCTTTTCCCTTAATATAACTGGTGCCGTCCGGATGCTCCCTGAGCCGCTTGATCAGGATTTGCTCAGAAACAGGCTGGTAGTTCAACCGTGAAGTATCCAAATTGAAATCATGAAATCCGGACTTGACCTCACCTTTCTGTTGCAGCATCATTCTCGGAATCTCAATGGTCTGCTGAACAAACCGCTCTGCAACACGTCCAAATGCCAATCCTGCTTCTGCAATTCGATCTTTGATAAACAAATCCTGTTGTTCTTCGCTGCGCAGTTTTTCCTCATAAATTCGCGTAAACGATTCCTGGGCTTCGGTACCGCTGAGATTCTCCAGGCTTTTCACCTCTGTATTCATCAAGGGAAGGATGCTGGCCACGTCGCGCTCAATCTCCAGCGTATTGATTGCCTTCTGTTTTTCTTCAGGATCTACTATTTCGCCGATTTTCTGCTCCCGTTCCTGAAAATCCTGCTGTAATGGTGAAGATGTTGTAACCACCTCTTTTTCCTGTTCAATTTCCAGCGGGTCCAGTTCAATAATATTCTTTTGTTTAATCAGGGAGTCGGGTTTGTTTGCTTCGTCTATGATTTCCTGGAATTTGTCGTGTGCTACAATGGTCAAGGTGTCCACTTTTGTCTCATTCGTCAGCTTTCCATACGGCAGCCGTAATCCTCTACCGATGGTCTGTTCCCGAAGCGTGGTTGATGCGGCAGTACGAAGCGGGATAATGGTATACAGGTTGGTCACATCCCATCCTTCTTTGAGCATGTTCACATGAATTACAATTTCAATTTTGTTTTTCGTATCTTCCAGCGTGAGCAGATTCTCTATGTTTTCCTCTTTCTCACCCCCGCGCTGATTGGAATGAATCTCCATAACCTTGTTCGAGTAACGGCCTTCAAAGAAAGACGAAGACTGAATGAGTTTCTTGAGTTCCGCTGCGTGGCTGGTGTCCTTTGCTACAACCAGAACAAACGGTTTCACAATTTCGTACTTGTTGTCCCGCGCGTAAATTTCAAGAGCGACTTTCGTGTTTTCATGAATCCGAATACCGTCTTCAATCTTAACCCGGTCCACGTCCTCAGGAGACAGGTGAGCCGGGTCAAAGTCTTTGCGCGTGGCCACGGCAGGCTCCTTGACAAACCCATCCTCAATCGCCCTGGCCAGGGAATACTCATAAACTACATTCTTAAACTTGATGGTCTTATTTGACCGCTCGATTTGCGGCGTGGCGGTCAATTCCAGCCCCAGCACCGGATTCAGCTCGTTGATAACCTGCATTCCCCGGTCCGCACGGTAATGATGCGATTCGTCCATAAGCAAAACCAGATCTTCCAGTCCTGAAAGATAATTGAAATACGATTCACCCAGCACCTCGGACAGACGCTTGATGCGCGGCTCCGCTCCCTTTCTTGTCTCCGCGTTGATCTTGGAAATATTAAACACGTTGATACTGACCTCTGAGCCGTCCAGTCGAAGCTGTGCACCTTCATACTGATAATTATCGCCGGTTATCACACGCGGCTGCTGCTGTGCGAATACACCAATTCCCTTGAAGACGTATTTCGGATGCCCGGGTTTGGAAAAATCATCCACCAGCTTGTTGTAAATCGTAAGATTCGGAGCCAGCACAAAGAAATTCTTCAATCCCCTTGCCATATACAGATAGGCAATAAATGCACCCATCAGACGCGTCTTGCCCACACCCGTAGCCAGCGCAAAACAGATGGAAATGAATTCCCGCTCAAAATCCGTACACGTGAGATACGCGTTGTGTACAATACGCAACATCGCTTCCAGGTCCGGTTCCTTTTTCAGTTCCAGCAGTTCAAGGAGTCCGGCCAATATCTCCAGGCTGTCTTTTTGAGGCTGCCGGAGGCTCAGGCGGTTTGATATAATCTGTGCTGTTTTATCCATGATTATATATACAGTGCCTCCTCGTCAATCAGATTACTGGAAAAATCCGCGGATACCCAGCGGAGCATAACCAGATTTCGTATAGCAGAAGCAACCGCTTTCTTCTTTTCGGGTGTGTTCCATTTCTTCTTCCAGCTCAGAACAAAATCAAAGATATCCTTTTCGCTTACGTCAGCTTTCCGCTCCTTCAACTTACGGATTGAATAAAAGACAGTCGAAACCTCTTCCGCCTGATTCGTATCCCGTATTCGACTGAACAAGTCAACAGCCTTACTGATTTTCTGTTCAACCTGTCTCAGATATCCGGAATACTTCCTGCAAACATTCTCATATTCCGGAGTCATTACAAGCCGTGTCATTTTTCCGTACTCTTTTTCCTGTACCAGGTTTGAATTTGAGAAAACCATCAGCGCTTTCTTAACCTCTTCGGAGTATGGACCATAGCTGCCCTGCCTGAAACGAAACCCGGTGTCAATTCCCTGCTCTGTCATTACATAACATATTTTCTGAAAAATAGTTCTGCCCACAGGAGAAGCATACTTCTCTTTGGACAGCCGGTCAATTACTTCAAGAACTGCAACCCATTCCTTTTTGAGTTTTTCCTGAATCGTTCCCTTCATATTATGATTCGTTACGTTTTGTTTGATCAGAAATTCGGGTTTCAGCAATTCATGTGAGGTCCCATAGGGAGCATACAATTCCACATCCACATCCAGGAGCGTCAGTTTCTGATACATAAGCGGACCGACTACCTGCCAGCCCAGCCCTCCATTGCCGCACCCCAGTGGTGGAAATGCGATTGACTGCACGCCCCAGGACTTGTACTGGTCTGCAAAAATATCCAGTCCTCGCTGAATATCCTCAAGCCTGGATGCAGAACGCCAGTGATCCTTGGTGGGAAAATTAATAATAGAAGTCCCGAAAAGATCTGAATACAGATAGGGTACGCCGGGCTTTAATTTCTTTTTGTCGCAGTGTTGCTTATAATCCTTCACCATGTCGGGAAAACGTTTTTTGAATTCCAGCGCAACTCCTTTTCCCATTACCCCGACACAGTTAACCGTATTGACCAGCGTCTGTGCCTTGCTTTCGAAGATATCTCCGATTAAAACTCTGATCATAAAAAGGCTCCTTACTGGAAAAACATGTGTTTATTGGATATCAACCTGCTTGTCGAAACCCTGACGGTTCAATTGAACGGCAGCAGTGTTATTTACTACATACGCTCCGATGATATACTCAGGAGCAATCTTCTCAGGAACCAGTACCTCTGCACATTTAGCGGATGCTTTACGCCATTGAATCACCTGGTCGTCGTCGGTCCAGTCATCCGCAAAGACCCAATCAAAATTGATACTCCGATACTCGTCCGGAGAAAAGAACCTGACATAATCACTTGCCGCGTTCTGGTCGGTTAATACAACCCCTTCCAGATTTATAATCCGATTGGAAATTCGCAGCACACATAAATCTGAACTCATTGCCTTTCGTCTGTACATCATGGGATTGCGGGCATGAAAATACAAATTCGCATAGCGATGCAGAGGCAGCCCGTTCGGCACACGCTTGCCGGAACGTCTCTGCTGTACGTCTGCCAGCGAAAGATCCTCATGTTCGAACTTCGATGCTCGGGCATGACACAAAATACCTTCCTTCAGCACTGAAGCAATATTTGATCTTGCCGCTGTAATCCTGCTCCAAAGCCTTTAGCGCAAGAAGATTGTCCCCGTGAATCAGCATGTTCTCCGCGTTTCGGTCTCCATACGACTTTTCCGCGTCTTCAACCAGAATCCGAGGCTCCAGCCGCGGCTGCTCATCCTTTCCAATCCATGTTAATTCGAGTTTGGGTTTGTTCATGTCTAATCTCGTAAGGCTCTCATTTCAAAGCAGCATAAGTTCGTTCGATAACAGTCTTGGGAATTTCACCTTTATAACGTCCCCTTAAAAGCTTAACAAATCTTTTACAAAACTGACCCTATTTATCAAAAAAATCTATCAGAATTCTTACATTCTGAATTCTATCGTTATGATCAAATATAGCAAGCATTTCTATTCCTTTCATACCACCCTCCACCGTATCCGAAAGAGTTCTTTTATTGCGCTTTTCTGCTCCAGTCGTTTTTCAATATCTCCGATCAGACTTTCTTTGCGGTCATCCACTTTGTCCTGTTCTTCAAAGAGCTGAGACCGTTTGCTGTTCCGCTTTTTTTCCAGGTCTTTGATCCGGCGCTGAACCTTGAGTTTTTCCTTGAGCACGCTCTTTTTTCTGGCTTCGCGCCTGAGCTGCTTGATTTCGCGGTCCATGTTTTTAATGTCTGCTTCAAGCGCTTTTTTCAGGTCATCGGCCCATTTGTCGAGTTTGGTCATTTCTTCATCAAAAAAGGCACTGTTACGCTCTTCGATTTCTTTGAATATAGATGCCTGCGCTGATTCAAAGTCATGCTCCCAGGCTTGCGGAAATTCAAGCTCTATATTCTCTTTTTCTACGCGACCGGGTACGGTAAGCAAACGGCTGCACTGGTCCGGGGATAATTTCCGGCCTGTGTCCGTATATCCTGAAAAGACCATGAAGTCTTCTCTTTCAAGCGCTTCCACGGTCAGTTGATGTACTGCCAGGATTCCGGTCTGTCTGCACAGGGATTCGACTGCGGTGCTTTTCTTTTCCCATCCGGAATAATCAAACTTGATTTCCGCGTGCGGCAGGTCCTGCGCCATGGCACTGCGGATGATTTCCCGGGCAACGGGGTGCCCCGGCCGGTAAATGTGATCTTTTGACCGGTCCACGTTCCGACCCATGCGGTAGGGGCCAATAGGCAGTTTCCGCAGCTGTGGAAAGGGATTGGTTTTGAGCAGAAAGGCGTATTCGTTTTTGTCAAAATCCGCGCAATCGCAAAGCGCGTGCCGGGTCAGGTCCCACAGCCAGGATTCGTATTTGTTCAGGTATCCCTTACTCTCTTCCTTGCTGATGCGGAGTTTTTCATGCACTTCCGCGTCCAGGTTTTCAAAGACCTTTTCGCGGGTCTGCTTCATTTCCTGGCTGATTTTTTCTTCCAGGTCCGCGCGCAGGCCCGCGAATTCTTCTTCGATCTCTTCGGGCCGTCTGCATCGCTGGTAGATGTCTGCAATGCGTTTTTCAAAATCCACACCGGATTCTATGGAGCCGAGCACTTCGTCGCTGAGACCCCGAACACGCCGCTGAACAGGCTGAATTTATCATCCAGCAGTTCGTAGACGCGTCTGTCTGCCGCGTTCCTGCGGTTGAGAAAGTTGACCACAACCACATCATGTTTCTGGCCGTAGCGGTGGCAGCGTCCGATGCGCTGTTCAATGCGCTGCGGGTTCCACGGCAGATCGTAATTGACCACCAGAGAACAGAATTGAAAGTTTACGCCTTCGGCAGCAGACTCGGTGGCAATCATGATTTCCGCCTCGTCTTTGAAGAAATCAACAATGGCCGCCCGCTTATCCGCGGTTCGGGATCCGGATATGGCGGAAGAAGATGAGGCCAGCAGTTTTCGCAGAACCAGGGTGATGAGCTGACGCTGACTTGCCGGAAGCGCGAACAGCCGTCCCCGCCTCAGGTAATCGGAGACCAGATCGTAGAGCCGCTGTTCCTCTTCTCCGGGAACAAAATCCTGCACCAGTGCAAGACGGTTGGTATACGGCACATATTCCAGCACCTGTTTTCGGAGCGTGCGCCTGCACACCGGCTGGATCCGGTCTCTCAGGTCCTTGAAAACACTGTTGTCCGTAATCCGGGTGAATTGTCCGTTAAAGCTCTGTTTATCTCCAAATATATGATCATCAATGAAACTGGTCAGTCCGTAGAGTTCCATCAGAGAATTCTGAAGCGGGGTTGCGGTCAGGAGAACCTTGTTCGGAACATTCTCAATTGCGGAACGGATGGTTTTGGCAATCTTGTTGTCCGTCCTGTATACGTTTCTCAATCGGTGGGCCTCATCGATAACAACAAGGTCCCAATTTGTCATCCGGACATGTTCTTCTTTGTTCCGGGCAAAATGATATGAACAGATGACGATCTGTTCCGGGCAGTCAAAGGGATTGTGTTTGCCGGATTTCAGGCGCTTGTTGAATGATCCGGATTCCAGAATTACAGAGGGCAGAAAGAATTTCTCCGCAAGTTCCTGCATCCACTGTTTTCGGAGAGACGAGGGAACGATAATCAGAATTTTCCGCCTGCCTTCCGCCCATTTTTGAGAGAGAACAGTTCCGGCTTCAATGGTTTTTCCCAGGCCGACCTCATCGGCGAGAAGCACGCCCCGGGAAAAGGGGGAGCGGAAAGCAAAGAGCGCCGCGTCAATCTGGTGCGGGTTCAGATCCACCTGTGCATCGGCAAGAGAGACCATCAGCTTCTGAATGCTGTCGGAAGGACATCTCCGGGTCAACTCACAGGCATAATATTTGGCGTGATATTCTGTAATCATTATTAACAAAGTATAAAATTTAAACACCCTAAAGTCAAAAACAATTCAACAGCAGACGATGAATATCAGCTCTGCCAGCGACAATGCGGAAGGTTTTTAAGCGCTCCGCCGGGCGGAACAGGTGCATTCTGAAAATTCATTTTCAGAAATGCAGCTTTTTCAGGCAGATGACACTCATTGTTTTATTTGCTCCCTCAGCGGTTTATACAGAATTGATCAGTGGAGCAGTTTTTTCGTGCCTTTCGTGACCGCTCGTGGTCATCTTTTAAAATCAGTTTTCTGCGACTTTGCGAGAAACCCCAATCCCTTTCGTAGTTATCTTTTTTTATCGTGGTTTTCGTGCCGCTCGTGGTTAAATCCGTTTTTGCAGTTCAGTCTTGTGCGGTGTAGTTTTTCGTCTATTTTGTATGTTTCGTTGTTGCTGATTTTTTTTGCAGTTGCAGTGTCCCGGTTCACAAACTAAAGATAGCGATTTCGATAAATCCTTCACTGCAGTTACACACTCTTCACTGCCCTATACTCACCGCAGGCTGTGGCCTGCTTTTTCAATACGCTGGATGCAGCGGTCACGGATTTTTTCCGAACGTTTCTGCGAGATGGTTCCTTCCGGATCTACGGCCTTAACCGAAAAGGCCAGACTCTTTTTGCCTTTGGGGATTCCTTTGCCCTGGAATACGTCAAAGAGATTGACTTCGCGAATAAATTTCCGGTCGCCGGAGAGTATCAGGTCACGCACGTCTGAACACATAACACGTTCATCCACTACCACAGCCAGGTCAAAGAGCACCGGCGGGTATTTGTCCACACCCTGAAAGCGTCCCTGGGTAATGCTGCGTCCTGCAAGTGCGCCTGGATCCAGTTCCAGAGCCGCAATTTCGGCTTCGATATCATAGGCTTCGAGCAGCATGGGATGGATCTGAAACAGCCTGCCCAACACCTGCTTTTTCAGCCGGATCTCAGCGATTCTTCCGGGACAGACTTCGGATCCGGTCTTACTGTCTGCGGGCTTGATTTCCGCGTCTGCAATATTGAAAAGAGCAAGGACCTGCTCCGCTGCACCCTTTGCCTGAAAAAACATCTGATCGCTGTCTTTCTTACTGACAAATACCGCGGTGAACGCAGCGGATTCACTGGGCAGCCCCTTTTTGACGTCCATCCGGTTTT
The DNA here is from genome assembly GCA_964524955.1 of uncultured Planctomycetota bacterium. Lineage (GTDB taxonomy): Bacteria > Planctomycetota > CAZGEP01 > CAZGEP01 > CAZGEP01 > CAZGEP01. The sequence goes on from CAZGEP010000005.1 coordinate 56,662, forward strand.
GGAATGTCCGGCCCAGTTGATAGAGACTGAACGCATCGGCAAACCGAAGGTTGCCGGCACACGTTCTAAGAATATTGGGAAGCAGACTGAAACAGAGATACTCCTGATCCTCGGCAATGGGGTTAGCAAGCTCGCACAGCTGATCCACAGAAAATTCAAATGCATTGGCGTCTTTGGCACTCAGGAATGAGTAACAGTAAATTTCGTGGCATCCGAGCGGCCCGGAAAAAAGAGTCCTGAGTTTTCTGGCTGTTTCAAGCTCCGGACTTCTGCGAACAGGTTTGACTGTAACAGCCGGTGCCTTTTCTGTTATTTTCTCATGACCGTAAATCCGGCCGATTTCCTCCACCAGGTCAATGGCTTCATTCACGTCACCGGTGGACCGGAAGGATGGGGTTCGAACCCGGCATCCGGTCGTATCCGATTCAAGAACATCAAATTCGAGTCCCTGCAGGATAGTACGCACCTCATCGGCTGGTACGTCAACACCGATCCGTCTGTTCACAAAATCATAATCCAGACAGATCTCTTTTCGGTTGTCTGGAGCGCAGTTTCTATCCAGGACGCCTTTTCCGCAGTCCGCCTCTGGACAGGTTTCGCGCAGCAGCTCGACAAATCGGAAGATGCCGTTTACCGTATTTTCCGGGTCCTGCCCTTTTTCAAAGCGCGTGGCCGCTTCGGTCCTGAGGCCCAGGCGATTTGCCGTTTTTCGGATCGTCACAGGCTGGAAATTTGCAGATTCCAGCACGATACTGCTCGTGTTTTCATCCACTTCTGAGCTTTGTCCGCCCATCACACCGGCCAGTGCAATGGCATCGGTTTCATCGGCAATAACCAGGTCCTCGTCAAGCAGTTTGCGCTCGGTATCATCAAGTGTCATCAGGGTTTCTCCGTCCCGGGCACGGCGTATACGGATGGTACGGCCGTTGAGTTTTTCCCGGTCAAAGGCATGCATGGGCTGACCGATCTCCAGATTGACAAAGTTGGTAATATCCACAAGATTATTAATTGGTCGCTGCCCGGCAGCCATGAGCAGACTCTGCATCCACAGGGGAGAATCCGTAGAACGGATATTTTGAATCACAGCAGCACTGTACCGGGGACACTTTTCAGCATCTTCAATTACAATGTCCAGTTCAGTGGCGTCCGTTGGCTCCAGAAGTTCGAGTTGGCAGTCCGCAGTTATGTTTTTCAACGGTTTTTTGAGTATGGCACTGACTTCCCGGGCGATCCCGTGATGCCCCCACAGATCCGGTCGATGGGTCAAACTCTTGTTATCCACAACAAAGACCGTATCCGGCAGATGAAAGAGTTCGCTGATCGGGGTGCCCGCAGCCGCTTCCGGCGGAAGCTCTATGATACCGGAATGATCTTCGCCCAGTCCAAGCTCCCGGAGACTGCAGAGCATGCCGCAGCTCGGAACTCCCCGGATCGTTGTTTTCTTGACCGTAATGCCTCCGCTGAGTTTGGTTCCTTCCACGGCAAGAGCAAAGGTCTTCCCCGCCTGCGCATTGGGCGCACCGCAGACGATTTCCATCTGCGACTCACCGGTATCTACCACCACAATATGAAGTTTGTCGGCGTTCGGATGAGCCTTTACTTCCAGGGCCTTGACTGCGATCACGTTTTCCAGTCCAACACCAAATGCCGCAACCTCTTCAATCTCAGCAACTTTACGAATAAAGAGTTCGGCCAGTTCATCGGCCGGTATATCAATATCCACATAGCGGTTAAGCCAGTTATATGATATTCGCATCGTTCCATCCTTCCTCTAATCTTCTGTATGAATCCTCTTTGACTGCGCCTGAGGCAAATGAAGAGGTTATTCCGTTTTTCTGCAATTCATAGATATCCTCAAGTGAGATTCCCACGGTGTTTACTGCAACGTCCAGTTCATGGGTCATATCAATTCCAGAAACCGAGGGATCGTCTGTATTCAATGTAACAGGAACCTTTTCTCTGAGAAAGGTCCGGATTGGATGTTGAGACAGATCCGGTATCCGGCCCGTATGCAGATTACTGGTCAGACATATTTCCAGAACCACATTCTTCTCGCGAAGAAAGGCTTTGACGTCTGAATCGTCTACAGATGTAATGCCGTGTCCGATTCGGGAGGCACCCAACTGCTCAACGCTTGTAACAATCTGACTGGGCGGTGCAATCTCCGCAGCATGAACCGTTGACGGCAGCCCGATGTCCCTGGTCTTTTTGAATACATCTGTAAATAGTTCCGGTGGATATTTAACTTCGTCCCCAGCCAGATCTATGCCGTTGATTTCATGGCTGCGCTCAGAAATCAGGTCGATCATACGGTTCATCTTTTCCTTATTTTGTTTATGCCTGCTGAGCGTCACGATAAAACTCAGGTTGACTCCAAACGCCTGTCCCGCCCGCTTCATTCCAGTAAAGAGACGATCCATAATGTCGTTGTAATCCAGTCCCTTTTCCCGCGAGTAGTGATCCGGCGCAAATCGAATTTCCAGCAGCACCAGGTTGTCGCTGGCGGCATCTTCCACAGCTTCGTATGCCAGACGTTCGACAATATCCAGATTCTGGTGCCAGCAGGAGTAGAATTTATCGAGGAATTCAACGTATCCGTATCCGTGTCTGTCCCGCACCTGGACAACGTCTATAAAGGATTCGGTATCGGAAAGCGGAAAATCCAGGTGGTATTCCCGCGCAATTTCCATTAATGTTGAGATTCTGAAGGAACCTTCCAGATGACGGTGGATATCCACCTTGGGTAGTTTTTTCAGTCTTGGGAGTACGTCCATATCTGAATACCGTAAATTTAAAATTGCTTGAGGAAACGAAGATCACCCTGGTGGAAATACCGGATATCATCCACACCGTAGCGCATCATAACCAGGCGGTCAAGCCCAAGACCAAACGCAAAGCCGGACCATTCATCCGGATCAATGCTGCAATAGCGCAGCACATTCGGGTTAACCAGACCGCAGGGAAGCAGTTCCACCCAGCCGGACTGTTTACACACCGGACAGCCGGAACCGTTACAGATCAAACAGGCCATGTCCAGTTCGAATCCCGGCTCTACAAAGGGAAAAAATCCCGGACGAAGCCGGACCTTGACATCTTTGCGAAAGATTTCCCGCAGCAGGACATCCATCATGTAGACCAGGTTGGCCACGGATATATCGCGATCCACCATCAATCCTTCGACCTGATAAAAGGTGTTCTCATGCGAAGCATCCACGGCTTCATACCGGAATGCCCGTCCCGGAGAAATTCCCCGAAGCGGCGGTTTGTACTTTTCCATGGCACGAATCTGAACCGCTGAGGTATGCGTGCGAAGCAGATTACCGTCTTTGAGCCAGAACGTATCCTGCATATCCCTTGCCGGATGATCCCCTGGGATGTTCAGGGCTTCAAAATTATGATACTCATCTTCGACCCACGGACCTTCAAAGATCATAAATCCCATGGACATGAAAATCTCTTCGATCTCGTACATAATCTGAGTAATCGGGTGAAGCGCACCTGGCTTCTGGCCGGTTCCCGGCAGGGAAACATCCATCCAGGCGGAATCCGAGAATCCCTGCATCTGGTTCTTTTTCTGACTGTCAAAACCCTGGGTGAGCAGGGACTGGACCTCCACCTTGATTTCATTCGCTTTCTTTCCCACCTTCCCCTTAAGTTCCCCGGGAAGAGTGCCCAGCTGTTTGAGTATGGCCTTGAGTGAACCTTTTTTGCCCAGCACAGCAATTCTGATCTTTTCCAGGCTTTCCTCGGAAGTCGCGCTGTTGATATTTTCAAGCGCTTCTTTTCTGATATTGTCAAGTTTTTCCAGAAGTTCGTTCATTAGTGAGTATCCGGTTAATCGGGTTAGTTTTTTCTGATCAGCATCATGGCCTCTTCACGTGTGGCCTTGTTGCTTCTGAAGATTCCCTGAACTGCAGAAGTCGTAACCCAGGTGCCTGCCTTCTTGACTCCCCGAATCGTCATGCAGGAGTGGGTTGCATCCAGCACAACAATCACGCCTTTGGGTTTGAGCGCATTCACGATAAAATCCGCAATCTGGTTGGTCAGCCGTTCCTGCACCTGGGGCCGACCGGCAAAATAATCCACAATACGGGCCAGCTTGCTTATTCCAATAATCTTGCCGTTGGGAATGTAGCCCACATGGGCCTTGCCGATAAAGGGCAGCAAATGATGCTCGCACAGGGAGTAAAAGGAGATGTCACGCAGCAGTACCATTTCATCGTATTTCACGTTAAAGAGCGCTCGCACAAGTTCTGACGGATCTTTGTGAAGCCCGCAGCAAATCTCCTCATACATCCGGGCAACCCGTGCGGGTGTGTCCAACAGCCCTTCACGCCCGGGGTCCTCTCCGATCCCTTCCAATATCAATTGTACACCCTGTTTGATTTTTTCTGTATCCATGTTTCGCACCATTGCTGTAAGTATGAATGTATCCACTGTTTTTTCAGTGAATTTTTAAAAAAAGAATTTTAATCGAAGGCAGGCAATAATCAAGGAATTTCTGACTGAACCGAGAACAGGAATTGGAAAATGCCGGTTCTGAACGGGAGCATTCCTGTTTTCCGTTTATCGGTTATCAAAATAAACAAAACCTCTTCGAGCCGTCGATTGGATCCGGTTCTTTATGGACCTGTTCGATCATCCGCCTTAGGAATCGATCTCGTATTTCTTGATTTTGTAGCGCATGGACCGGAAGGAGTAATTGAGCAGTTCGGCAGCGTTGGTGATGTTTCCACCGGTCTTTTCAAGAGCTTCCCGGATATATTCCTTTTCCAGCTCCTGAAGATGCTGTTCCAGATCCATCCCGCCTTCGGGAATTCTTGAACTGGACTCCACCTTTTTTTCCGGAAAAAGAGCCTCGGCTTCAATTTCCTTATCACCGCTCATCACGATCGCGCTCTGGATCCGGTTGCTGAGTTCCCGTACGTTTCCCGGCCACGGATATTTCATCAACATGTCCATTACCTCGGCGGAGATTTGTTTGACCGGGCTGTGCGTGCGTTTGGAATGTTCAGCCAGAAAATAACCTGTCAGCAGCGGAATATCTTCGCTGCGCTCCCGAAGCGGCGGAAGTGGTATGCGCATGACATTAATCCGGTAATACAAATCCTCGCGAAAGTGGTGCTCCTTGACCAGTTGTTCGATATTCCGGTTGGTGGCGACAAGAATGCGTACATTCGTTTTGATCGACCGGGTGCCGCCCACGGGAATATATTCCTTGTTCT
>CAZGEP010000006.1:0-60890 GCA_964524955.1 uncultured Planctomycetota bacterium
TTTGCCTTTTGGGGTCGATATGGAATGAGGGATCTGTGTCGTCATGCTCCGGACAGAGGGTTTTGAAGCCGGAGCCGTTTTTGCGGATTTCCAGATACCGGGAAACGACATCTTCAATCCGGTGGGTCTGTTTAATGCGGTTGATACGGTCCTTGAACGTGAGTTCCATTATGGATTCTGCCCTTTCTGCCCTTTCGGGCGCTCTGTTCTCGTTTCTCCGCTCTGCGGAGACTGGAAAACATCCGGTCTTTGAGTTTTTCAAGTGTGAATTTCAGCATGGCAGCGTTTACCATGGCGCGGCCTGAGCGAAAGTGCCTGGCGTGGCTCTCTACGCCTTTACCCGTAAAGACAAACTCGCAGTGTCGCTTGTTGCCCTGGTCCCGGACCGTAATCCGGGTAAGCTCATGGCCCATGCTCAGAAGGAATGCTCCTTCGTACAGATCATGGATGTGGATTTGCTGTGTCACCTGTGGATTCACCTCCTTTCTGTGAGTGGATGCGAGCGCCCTATTGATTTGCTTCCCTGTTTGTGGTATAATGGAAGGTGAAATCAAAAGGGCCTCGGTTCTTTTGGTTATCTGGAGCCGTTAAACAGGTCTGGCAGGACTCTGTGGTTTAACGGCTCTTTTTCTTTGATACCCTGTCAAGTGCATTTATTTTATTTCTGCAATTATTTCTGATGTCTCGTATTTTACGATAGTCGTAAATTTAATCAAGAATAAAATCACTTTTTATTATATAGTGGTATAATGATATCTCCTTTGCATAGCACTTGTTTTACAGGAAACATAAATGAAAGGCAGAAAATTAAAAGGCTTTGGCGACAGATTAGCAAAACTACGTAAGAGCAAAGGCATGACTCAAGCAGAGCTGGGAAAAAAAGTAGGAGTGTCCTACAGGGTTATCGCATATTACGAACATGAGTCAGGCCAACCACCTGGAGCCATGCTTGTAGACCTTGCAAAAGCCTTGCAAGTATCAGCAGATCAACTACTCGGAATTAAGAAAGTTAAGGAAACAGAAGATCCGAAAACTGCTCGTATGGTTAAACGGTTAAAAAGAATCTCCCTTCTCCCCAAACAAGACCAGCAAGCGGTAATGAAATTTCTTGATGCTCTTGTCCAAAAACAAACTGCTGAATCGAAATAGGCCATCGTTTCCGTACCCCTGAATTCATACGCAACAGATGTTCAGACGAATTGATTCCCACCACCCTTTTAGCGGAGTTTTTTATGGCCCGGGAGCCCTTCGCCCGCACCGCTCGCACACGCGCACGCTGCCACATAATGAGGTTATCCGACGTTGGCCCAACTGCGGCCAACGTCCGATGAACCTCACATTATGTGGCGCTGGAAGATTCCGCTTTTTTTGATTGGTTGTAAAGTGGAGGCGCGCAAACTCCCAGCACGCGGCCCGAGCGCGAGCGACGCAGGCGAAGGGCTCCTCCGTTACTTTCGTCTTGCTGTGCCATGGCCCGAGCCGGGTGACCGTTTTTGTCGTACTGGCGCGACGTGATTCCCCGGTTGGGTGTTCGGGCGCGGTCTGGCCGGTGGAGGAAATGATTCGTCTGCAAGCTGCGCAGCCGATCATATCCTCACCGGGATAATCGTTTCTGGTGGTCTGCATTGTCCTTTCTTTTCCCTGTCTGGAGCATCACATCCCCGCACAGAGCCGATCCAGTGGCAGGCTTGCCGGGCGCGTCTTTATACTGCAAAGACGCGCCCGGACTGCGCCTTCAAGGGGCTGCGATCCAAGATAATCGCATTCCATCAAACATCATAATAATCTGTTTAGCAGAGACTTAAAAATTAGTGTCACTTATTTTAACTTATTTTTCATTTTATCTGAAGGACAGGCTTCAGCCATTTTATACTTAAATCACGTTCAATTATTAAATACTGCCCTGCAACCATTTTTTGGGTACAAATTATCGCGCTGCTCTTCTTTAAGCTTGGGTGAATTATTGATGTCCAATTCGATTTCTCGATTGAAACATTCCTATCCTCGCACACTTTATCAATAGTAATATTGAGATCTATGTTGTCAATATCAATATACCGTGCAATCCATACAGCTTCATGTTCTAAAATCTTTTTTTGGGATAATTGATTGTTACAATGATACAGAAATGAAACACACAATGAAATAATACCAATCGTGATAAATATAAGAAATATCTTTTTCATATAGTTACTGTCCCATTGTAAAACCACTTCCCAATCGAGTAATATCACTCAAATTAACAGACTTACCACATGATTTGCAATCTTCAAAATCTCTCGAAACACCTTCAAATGAGTCGGTAGAATAAAACTCGCCGAAAGTTATTGTCTCAATAGCTGCATTGTTTACAGCTTGGCACATAGAATCATTTGTCAAACTTGCATTTGGATTACGAACCCAATGCCATAATTCATAGCCTATATCATAAGCACCCTGTTGTTCCGTTCCTTCATCATGTTCTGGATCAGCCCAATTAGCCCCCAAGAAAGACGTAGTCTGTCCGACATCCAATGCTGCAGCGACTATACCATATAGCACATTATTTGGTGCGGTATCTCTTACACATTTGCCGCAAAACCATACAGTATTTGTGCACTTACGTGTTGCACATCCTTCAACATTTCCTCTATACCAGAAGTCTATATTCATACCTATCTCAGATAATGTCCAAGCGCCATCCCAAGCACCTGTTTGGCTATCATCCAAATTATTTAATTGGTTGAATATTCTAATTATGTATTGCCTAAAAGCAGCGGTCACGTCAGGCCCACAATAATCAATACAGGCTTCTGCTTCAATTTCCTCAATAAAGTCTTCAGGACTTTGTGGAACAAAAGGATTCTCGGTTAGTCCCAGCGCATCCACCCCACTCATAACAAAATACGCCCTGTACAGATTCAATCCATCCACATACCCGATTGGGTCCCGCTGCAGGAAACGTCCCCGACTTGTAGAATACATCCGGTTCCTGTAAAACATAAGATCAGCCTCGGGATCGTGCCGCCTACCCGTAAACAGATAATAATTCCCAGACAGACTTCCGGTCGTTTCATCACCATCCCACCAGTCACCGTCTCCACCGTCACCCGTATAAACGGACACAGCGCCATAAGGCTGATAGTTCTTGTACACTTCAATTATACTTCCGGAGGTATCAATTATGGCATGAACAGAATACTGAGTATTATGGAGATAATAGAATTGTTCGTCAGTATCAGAGAAATCGTTATCGTCATTCAAGTCAGCCCTGGCAAACACCGGTTCATCGATATACACCCCATACCAGTAATCCCGCTTCAGGTCTTCATCCGAGTAAACCCGCTCTTCAATCACCCGGTTTCCATCGAGCACATAATACAGCTCAGTTTCCTGCGAACCGGACTGATCTTCATCCGCTTTTCTGTACACGCGGCGGTTCTGCGCATCGTATGAATACTCACCCATGTTTATTTCATGTCCTTTTGTTTCTCATGTTTTCTTACTGAGTGGCTTTGGCGGTTTTCTCCTCTTCCGTGTAGATGACCAGATCATTGTCGTCGATCTTTTTGTCTCCCTTGATCAGGGTGCCGACTGATACTTTTTCCGCAACCTTGGTGAGCTTGATGGTTCCCTTGTTTACATCGGTTCCACCAACTTCTCCGAGCAGGGCAGCCACGTCATCACCCAGGTCTTCGCCTGTGTCTTCGTTGACGACTTCGATGCGTTTCATGACATTAAATATCATTCCCGGTTTGAGGCCGATGTTTTTTCCGCCCGCGATCACAATCAGGGTTGTGTCACCTTTTTTGGCGGTCTTGACCACATTGGTGCGCAGTTTGGAGTTTTTGATGGTCGGGATGTTGATGATTTCATACACGGCCTTGGCCATGCAGCCCATGATGGCCCGGTCCATCCGCGCCTTGGTCTTTCTGGAAAATCCCATGCCTCCGGCTCCGGCTTTGCCGCCGCTGGCCTTGGCGCCGCCACCGAACATACCGAACTTGAAGTTGGCCACGCGACCGGATCGTTTGACTGAGGCAATCACAACACCGGACTCGGAATCCACGATCTTGAATGTAATGGTTACCCAGGAGTTGGATTTTCCAAAACCGAGCGCACCCAGGCCAAAACCTTTTTTGCCGGCTCCGCCGCCTGCGGCTCCAGCGCCCCAGGAGCTGGCATCGGGTACGTATTCATTGACCACAGCATCAATCAGGAACTGCGCACCGAGAAGACGTCCGATTTTGGGGGCGCTCTTTTTCCAGACCCGTCCGCTGGCGCCAAAGTCCTGTTCTTTGAGGATGTCGCCCATGGTCTTCTTGCTTCGTTCCACCAGGGTAAACCGGCTGGTTTTGGCAAATTCAGCCATGAGTGAGGCTTCGAGACCGGCTACCGCAATACCGGCATTGGCGCCGTGCTTGTTCATCATGCTCTGAACGGAATCCGCCACCTTGAAATCCACAATGCCGAAACGCTGTTTGGGACCGTTGTATGCAGAGTAGTTGATCAGCCACCAGTAGTCTTCGGCAATGGACTTTCCCTTCAAGTAGTAGGTGTTTTTCTTGTTGTTGTAGTTCATCTTCTTGTCAATGAGCATGACGGACTTGCCTTTGTCAAAGTAGGGGAGCCACTGGGAGGAAAGAACGGGCTGCGCATCTTCTGTTTTGACCCAGTGAGCCTTGTTGGAGCTGTCGCCCCCTCCGCTTTCGATTTCTGTATCGTCTGAACGTCCGCCTCTTCTGTCCGCTTCCAGCGGAGATGTAAATAGAACCGCCACCACTGCCAGCAACCCCATCATCAGATATACATGCTTCTTCATGAAAACCTCTCCTGCGGCTTGGCCGCAAAAAAATGAATGTACGTGTTGATTGCTTGAAAAAATATACAGATTTATTTTATTTACCGCGCAATTTGAGTCAAGCTGGAAAAAATTTTTAAAAAGAATTAAAGTTATGGGTTAAGTCTGCCGATTAAATAACAGATACATTTTGTTGCATACTTTTTTTGGATAGCTGAAATGCAGGAGATAAACGCGGTCCAATCTTTCGCAGGTGGTTATTATAAAACCGGTTATGTTGGAAACAACCCGGAGCGGGATTCGTATGTCTCACAATCCCAAACCGCGAAAGAGTCACAGGAAAATGAGGCTGAAGCTACCGGAAAACCAGCTGAAGAGTCCAGAAAAAGATCCATCAGCGGCAAGGAACTGACCGAAGAAGAACAGCAGAAGGTGGAGAGGCTCAAACAACGGGATCGCAAGGTACGCAGTCATGAAAACGCGCATGCAGCTGCCGCAGGTCCGTACAAGCGAGGGGGAGCGCAGTTCAGCTACAAAACCGGTCCGGACGGAAAGCAGTATGCGGTCAGCGGTAATGTTTCCATTGATATGGGGTCGGAATCCAGCCCTGAGGCTACCATTGCCAAGATGAAAACGATTCAGCGTGCAGCGATCGCCCCGCAGGACCCGTCTGCCCAGGACCGGTCTACCTATTCTGCTGCTGTCCGTCGTGAAATGAGCGCCCGACAGGCATTGCGCGAAGAGGAGCAGCTTGAACAGAAGAAACGGCGGGCAGAGACGTCCGGGGATTCAACAAACGCAACGCATACTTTGGTCATGAATCAGTCATCTCCCCTGGCCAGAGCGGATGTTACTGAACCGCAGGAAACAAGGACCTGGGATGCCCAACAATCGTACAACCGCCAGGATATTTCCAGGTCCGGTCATGGACAGACGGCCCGGCTTGATTTTCAGGGTTGAACACACAAAAGTGATTTTCCATGTGCACTGAGATTTCCCCAACCTATGATGAGATTATGCAACGTACGGAGCGTTTGGTTTCCACGCACGGTGACGTGGCAACCCGTCTTGATGCGGGGGCAAGCGAAGCCGGCAATCTGCCGCTTCCTTTTGTAGAAATTACGGACAGTTCCGTTTCGCTGGACCGCAAACAGATCATGTTGGTAACCGGCGGTGTTCACGGCAGTGAAGAATGCGGACGTGCGGTCGCCATGGCATTCTGCGAATGGCTGGTTACGCACGGAAGATCTCACCTGAGTACACAATCGTTTATTGTCTGTCCCTGCCTGAATCCGGACGGCGCTTTGAAGAATCAGTCACAGACCGGTACCGGTCGAAATATCTACACTTCATGCCGCATCGGCACTTCGGAGACGGATACCGCGGAAGCCGCGGCTGTGCTGAGACTGGTTGATACATACCTGCCCGAGTGCTGCGTGGATATTCACGGCCTGGGCGGCGGCGCGGTCGGGGATACAATTTACGTAACACCGGGTCTTTCGGGAAACCTGAGCACTGCCGTGGGTTTTGACGTAGGGTATGAGATGAGCCGTGAAGCCTCTGCCAGGGGATTTGTACAGCGCGATCCCTATATGCAGCCCGACTATAATAAAACCGAGGGAGGCATTTCCTGGGTCAAGAAGACTGCGGTAGAACTCAACACGCTGAGCTTTACCGTGGAGTCCAGCGAACACATGCTTCCGATCAACGAATCTGAATCCAGCGGGCTGTGCCGCATGATCCGGCTGGTACAGATCGGAGAGCGCGCGCAATGGTACCAGCCCTATGCCGGTTATCCAGTGGATATCCTCACGGACAATGGGGCGGTAGCCCTGATGCCGCACGGAACCTTTCCAGGAGAACGCAGGCAATCCCGCAGGGAAATTATGACCGCGATTCATGAAGGCGGCATCTGGAATGTGGAGCGGGATGTCGCCGACCATGCTGCTGGTTTCGATCGCACCGCGACCGCTCGCCTGATCTGTAGAGAGGAGCTCCGATCGTATCCATCCCGCTTTACCATCCAGTTGATGCTGGACCGCAGGGCGTGTGTGCAGCAGGTCCGGTTCAACGGATCAGAACTCAATCCAGATCCGATTCACGGATTTAAAGAGCGACTGGGACCGGAAGGGCGGTTTGTACGGATTCATATCAACCGCAAGCCGAAGTCCGGCGAGAATATCGCAGAGGTCCAGTACAGAATGCCGGTCCAGCCGCACGATCCTATGACAGTCTGAAAATAATCAAATATTCCCTTGAAAAAAGGTGTAAAACGGGTACAGTTACCGTTTGACTGTCCTTTATTTTCTGAACTTTTTATGGAGGATTTACGAATGGGATGTTGTGACGAACATTCGGAAAAGATGTGCGCGGCGGCCTGCTGTCCCTGTAACCTGGATCTGGAAAAAATCAAGGCTCTTGTAAAAGACGCCAAGTTCATCTGCAAGGCGTGCGGCCGGGTGGCTGCAGAAGAAAAGAATCTCTGCCAGCCGGTTCCCCTGGACTGAAGTTTCTGGGGGGATGCTCATCCATCATGGATGTGCCGGAAACAAAGAGGGAGGGATTGCAGCTGGACTGGGAGAGCGCTGGCCATGGGCCTGACCCTGCCCCGCCTTCATATTGCGGATATCCACCTGGTATACAATCTGCTTGTCGGACTTAAGGAGGTGGATCCCGAGCGTGTGGGTATCAGCGGTCTTTCCGGCGGCGGAACTCTGACGTACCTGACTGCGGCGTTTGACACCCGGTTCAAGGCTGCAGCCGTGTTCTGTGGAACCGGCAGTTACCAGGATTACGCCATGGACGGCGGATGTGGCATGCAGGTGGTTCCGGGATGGTTTCCGTACGGCGATACATCGGAAATATTTTCCATGATCGCGCCCCGGCCTCTGCTGGTGGCGCAGGGCAGGCTGGACGCAACATTTAACGTGATCCGGACCGCGGAAATGGTGAACAGGGCTCGGTCGGCCTATAGTGCGGCTGGTGCTCCGCAGCGGATCCAGTTTGAAACGCCTGAACTGGCGCATGAGTATGACGCGGATCTTGCCGCTGAGTTCTTTCTCCGGTGGATATAGCCTGATTGATTCTGAAAAAATTTTGAAGGAAGACCGGTCCAGCCGGACAACAAAATAATATGAAAATGGCTTCAGGAAAAAACATCCTTCACTTGTGTCTGCTGGTTATTCTTTTCTTTTCAGTCACGCTTTCGGCTGCTTCAAAAACACACAGACGCATTGCTGCACCTCAACAAACTCGAGTCCCGGAGAACCGACTCAAAACTCACCGCGGACATCTTTCACAAAAAAGCCTGTTCCTGTTTCTATATCGCATCCTACACGTTGTCTCTTGAAGCCTTTCGGAAATACCTGAAACTGAATTTTTCGGAACCTTGACAAGGAACCCCCACAGTTTATCTGCGACGTCAATTACTTTCTCGGGCTCTGCTTTCTGCACAACAAGGAGAAAAAAACAGCCGCGCGGTATTTCAAAAAATGCACCCAGTCTGGAAATGTGAATTCAGAACAGATTCTCGGTGCAGAATATTTCCTAAAAATAATAAGCAGGTAATTAATTTCCATCTTGACGATTTCAAACAGACAATATAATAACCAGTATAGGTTGCTGGTTGAAATCATCGCCTCTACGGCGCTATGTTCCCTTTCTTTTTCCGGAGCCGGAAAATGCCTCCTGTGCTGATCGGAGGACATCCCTTTGAAAGAAATAAAGACGGTAAACCCATGGTCAACATGGGAGAAGTCTTTCCGGCTCACAATACCGTTGTCTTTGGAAACGGTACGCACCAGATCGTCCGCGAAGACTACATCGACTACCTGAACAACGAACGAGCCAAAAAGAACCTCGCCTGTCTTTCCTTTGAAAAAGAAATCATTCTGACCCGTTCCTGTGTGGATCTGGTAGTCAGAGGAGACATCCTTTACATCCGGCCCAAACCCACGGAAAAGGGCATGAAGATGGCATTTGAAGCCGACCGAATGCTCCAGGAGATCGTACCGGAACAGCGGATTAAATTCATGGGCCTGGACGATCCCTTCATTCGCCAGGCCATCAAGAAACGCGGTGAACTCTGGCGAATCAGCTCGCTGCCGCGAACCCGGGATGGAAAAAGGCAGCTGATCCGTAATTCCAAGATTCATATTCAGCACCGCAAGATGTATTATCACAATGCAGTGACTGGAACCAAGTACCTGACCTACTGGGAATTTGAAAAACTGGGACGGCTCAAGCCGGCCACTGTTGCCCGCTGTCTCAAAGAGATCGCGGTCTATCTTCAGTCAAAGAATCACATCAACCAGCCCGAACTGGTTCTCTTCAAAGCCCGGGAAAAAGTATTTACCAAGAAATACCTGAAGTATGACTACGCTGACCTGCCCCCCAAGGCTGTTATGACAATCTATACGCAGCTGCGAACGCGATTCCGGGAAGCGGTTGAGTCCCGCGATTTTCTCAAAGACGACGCAAATAACCAGAAGTGGTGTGAGCAGATGCTTAACGCCCTGGTCAAGCGCAATGACGAGGTCTCCGAGGAACTTTCTCTGGGCCTCTGCCCGGAATTTTTTATGTACATTAAGTGGTTTCCTGGTGCCTACATCATTGAGGGGGAACTGGTCTTTGATCCGATTTTTGATAAAAAAGAAACCATGCCTCACGACAGTGAACTCGCAAGACTCTGCGATGAAAAGGTCAAAAAGCTGATTTTCAACTACATGCGGGAATTCAGCAAAATTGAATATATAAATATTGGCCGGATCATTGAATCTGCTTCCAAGCGTATAAAGATTCCGGGACGGCGGGATGTATATATTGCAGTGATCAAAATTCCTGAAAAGAACGAAGAGGTCATCAAGTTCATCCGCATGCAGAAATTCGGTATCAAAGAGTACCTTGAAGACGGGCATAGTCTGTTCAGCGCCATGGTCAAGTCTGAAAAATACATCGAATATGTACTCGACCGCCATGCCGGGTGCAAGCAGCTGGGAATGAACCTGCTTCCTTTCCGAACCGCCAAGGTCAGTGAAAAGTTTCACGGCGTAACCATCGGAACCAATTACATTGAGCGCAACTATGTACACGGATTTGCAACCGACAAGCTCTCTGTAACCAAACTCAAAACTGAAAAGTACTGCCACCGTTTCTTCGAGCTGCTCGGGCAGGCCGCAGCCATTAACCTGGTCGTGGGAAGATCCTTTAATAAGCGAGCCCTCTTTGACGACGGGGATGAAGTCGTCCTCGAAGACATAAAAGGAATGCCCAGGGAGATCCTCGTGTCCAGCATTACCGGCAGCTTTGAAGACTACAGAACAGAGATGGACAGGTATGCAGATCAATACGCTGTTCCGATCAACAAACGTCGTAAGTTATTAGGAAAGCGCCTCTTCCGGAAAGCAGCAGATACATACATCCTGTCGCTGGAAAACAATCTCCTGGAAATAAAAAAGCATTACAGAGAAAGACAACGGGCCTTTGACATGCTTTTTCACGACCGGGAAAATACAGCAGAGAGTTTTCGCTATAAATGGGAACAGGTACTGAACCGGCTGGACAGGACCAATGCCCATGCCCTTTCGCAAAGTGTTCGCCAGCATATTGACGAGTACACAACTGCAAACGGCCGGTCATAGTTTTAGCTTGACTTTATGCACACTCCGGATATAGTAGAACCCTTCAAAGATCTGTTACGAATAAAACCCATTTTGAACGATTCTGATTATGGTGAATGAGAAAGGTTTAGCATCGTATTGTCAGGACTGCGGTTTATGTTCAGTGGATAAACCTGCGCCTGACTATTCCAGCGCATCCGATAACGGCAGCAATGACCTCGCGGATATCATTTCCAGGGAAATTCTCCGCAGCCTCAAGCAGGAACCCGCAGCAGACCCCGGATCCAAAACAATTCCCATTGGGGTGTCCAACCGCCATGCACATTTGACGGAAAAGACATTTAAATATCTCTTTGGCGATGATACGGAACTGAGCGTGTATCGCGAGTTGTACCAGGAAGGTGAATTCGCCTCTGAACAGACCATTACGGTAGCCGGAAACAAGATGCGGGCCATTCAGAACCTGCGGATTCTCGGCCCCTTGCGGAAATACGACCAGGTCGAACTTTCCCTGACCGATGCCGTTCAGATCGGCATCAATCCGCCGATTAAGAATTCAGGCGATCTGGCCGGCGGCGCGCCGCTGACACTGATTGGCCCCAAACGCTCGCTGTACATTGAAGAATGTGCGATTATCGCCAACCGCCACATCCATATGACTCACCGGGATGCAGATGCGTTCGGCGTAGCGGACGGCGATTTCTGCAAAATCCGTGTGGGCGGTGAAAAGGGAATTATCTTTGAGAACGTACTGATTCGTATCAACGACGACTGGAAACTTCAACTGCACCTGGACACAGATGACGCGAATGCTGCGAACATCCGCTGTTCCATGTCAGCGGAATTTTACGGAAAGATGTAGAAGCGCTATGCAATTCGGCAAAGTCACTGGATCTATTGTATCAACCAGAAAATCCGAGAATATTACGGGCAGGCGGCTGCTGGTGGTTGAGCATGTGGACGAAAACCTGAAAACGGCCGGCAAAACCTATGCCTGTGTGGACTCGGTGGGTGCCGGGATCGGCGATATTGTTCTCTGCTGCTCATCGTCTTCGGCCCGAAAAACCGTCCAGACCAAAGACACATGTACGGACAACACGGCCGTGGCAATTGTAGACATGATTTCCTGCAGCGGAAAAGATATTTACAGAAAATAATTGTTGCACACAGAAGAGGTATCCGCATTGAATATGGTTTCACTCGAAAAAATCATTAAACTGGTTTCCACCGGCGTGGTCCGGGAGCTCCACAAACAGGGTGTTCAGGTGGTTTCCGGAAACGCTGAAATCATACCTGCGGACAGTTCAGCCAGCGGCATGAGCGTAAAGACAGAAAAAATCGACATGAGCAGTTACAAGACCCCGGTGCTTACGGAGCAGCATCTGTCCCGACTCCACGAGCTGACCGGTACGGTAGTCGTTCCCCGCGGCACGGTTATTACGCCCAAGGCCAGGGAAGCGATCAAGGCAAAGAAACTATACATACGGTTTGAATAAATTTTCTGTTCAATTGGAGGTGAACATGGACAAAGTAACGCTTGGGTTTGTAGAAACCCGTGGAAACACCGGTTCGGTTATGGCCATTGATGCCATGCTGAAAACAGCGGATGTCGAACTGGTGAAGAAGGTCGGCATCGGCGGCGGCTATGTAACGGCCGTTGTGCGCGGCGAAGTCGGTGCAGTCAAGTCCTCTGTGGAAGCGGGCGCAGAATTCGCTGCCAGAGTGGGAGAGCTGGTTTGCGCAAATGTAATCCCATCCGCGCACCAGGATGTATTTAAACTAATCGGAATCAGCAAATAGGAGGAACCCCCATGCAGGAAGCTCTCGGTGTAATTGAAGCCATCGGGTTTGCCACCGCCATGGAAGCGGCGGACGCCGCGGTCAAAGCGGCAAATATTAAACTCGGCGAATGGCTTAGAGTCGGCGGCGGTAAAGTAAACGTGATCGTTCGCGGCGACGTGGCCGCAGTCAAGGCAGCGGTTGAAGCCGGTGTGGCATCGGCATCCGGTATCGGAGAAGTCTGCGCTCAGTGCGTGATCCCGAGACCCACAGATAAGCTTGTACCCACGTTTCCCATTGATCCGGCAAAAAAGACCCGGTCCGGAAAATAAGTACCGGAAACACCGGTTTTCAACATTCTGAATCCAGAAAAAACAGGAGAATACCAATGGCTCAGATTAAATCAATAGGCGTTCTGGAGACAAGAGGGTTTGTTCCTCTTATCGAGGGAGCGGACGCCGCACTCAAAGCCGCAAATGTCGACCTGGTCGAATGGCGGCAGGTCGGCAGCGGGATTGTTTCCTTTACCGTGGAAGGTGAAGTCGCTGCCGTTCGTTCGGCAATTGATTCCGCCCGTTCTGCGGCATCCGCTGCCGGTGAGGTGGTTTCAGACATCGTCATCCCCAGACCCGTGGATGAACTGAAGACAACCTATAATCAGTAAGGCAGGCGGAGGCATGACATGATTTTTGCCAAAGTAACGGGCAGTGTTGTATCAACCCAGAAAGACGAAAAGCTTTCCGGGAAAAAGCTTTTGCTCTGCCGGGAAACCGACTGCAGGGGCAAGGCCATGGACACGTACCATGTGGCCGTGGACGCGGTGCAGGCCGGAGAAGGTGACTTTGTTCTTGTCTCCTACGGATCCGCTGCCCGCATGACCGATGTAACCAAAGATCTTCCCATTGACGCCGTGGTCATGGCCATTATCGACGGCATTGAACTCAGCGGATAAGGCGGTGATTTCATGAAAATCGGCAGAGTTATCGGAAAAGTCTGGGCCGAACGGAAAGTCAAACAACTGCACGCCTGCCGGCTGCACATCCTTCAGCCCCTGACATCTGAAATGAAGAAAGCCGGTCAACCGCTGGTAGCGGCGGATCCGAAAAACATTGCCGGCGACAAGGACCTGGTGGTCTATGTTACCAGCACGGACGCAGTGCAGGCCTTTGACGGCATTGCCCCGGTAAATGCGAGCGTCGTGGAGCTCATTGACTCAATAGACTGACGCGCTTTTATTCAATCACAGAGGTTTACAGATGTTTCTGGCCCGAATCAAGAATTCAATCACAGCAACAGAAAAACACCCCGCCTACAATGCCAAAAGGGTATTCTGTGTACGCACCATCCGGCCCGACGGCAGCGAAACCGGCAAAGAATGGGTGGCCATGGACTACGTGGGCGCCGGCATCGGCGATATCGTGGTCTGCGGCGGTGCCCCCGGCGCGGCCCAGGAAGTATTTTCCCTGGACAAAGCCCCTATCCGGACCCTGATCATGGCCATCGTGGACCGCATTGACCACCGGGACGACCTATGACGCTTGAACGCATTGCTCAAAACGGAATCGTAGGCGCAGGCGGCGCGGGATTTCCTGCAGACGTTAAACTCAACGCTCACCCCGAATTCCTCATCCTCAACGGGGCGGAATGCGAACCCCTGCTCCACAAAGACGAAGAACTCATTCGAAACCACACCGAGGACGTAATTCGGGGAATGCGAATGGCCATGGACCTGACCGGTGCGCAAAAAGGCATTGTGGGCATCAAGGGGAAGCACCGGGAAATCATTGAAAAGCTTCGGGATACCGTTCCCCCGGAAATTGACATTACTGAAATCGGCGACTTTTATCCGGCCGGAGATGAAATCACGCTGATCTACGTGACCACCGGACGGATTGTTCAGCCCGGCCAGCTGCCGCTCAGCGCCGGGTGCGTGGTGCAGAACCCCGAGACCCTGTACAACATTGCCATGGAAAAACCGGTTACGGAGAAATTCCTGACCGTGGCCGGTGCGGTCAAGAACCCCCGTACCATCAATGTGCCGATTGGTACGCGCTATTCGGACATTCTTTCTCATTTTGAAATTACCACCCGCAATTATGTGATTCGCACCAACGGCCTGATGATGGGGCGGCTGGACACATCGCTGGATATCCCGGTCACCAAGACCACAGGCGGGATCATTGTGTTGCCTGCAGACCATCACTGCGTCCGGATGTATGAACGCTACAATAATCCGCAGAGCACGGTGCGCATTGCCAAGGCCGGGTGTGATCAGTGCAGTTTCTGCACCGAACTTTGCCCCCGGTACCTGCTCGGCCATCCAGTGCGCCCCGAGACCGCCATGCGAAACCGAATGTTTGCTTCCCAGGGCAGCGATCCGGTGAACGCAGGCAACCTCTTCTGCTGCGAATGCAACCTTTGCACGTTTTATGCGTGTCCGGAAAGCCTGGACCCCAAAGGCTCTACCGTGATTGAAAAACGGATTCTCGCCGGTCGAAAGGACAAATGGGAAGGCCGGCCCGTCAAGGCGCATCCCATGGCCGATTTCCGGAGGGTTCCGACCCAAAAACTCATGCAGCGCCTGGACGTCATGGGCTATGAAGACCACGCGCCCTTTTCTGACCTGACAGTGGATGTCCAGCGGGTTACGCTGCCCCTGAAACAGCACGCAGGCAAACCCGCGCTCGCAACAGTCACAGAAAATCAGAATGTAGCTGCCGGGGAGCGGGTTGCGGAAAGAGACGGTCTGATCTCCGCAAACATTCATTCTCCGGTGCGCGGAATGGTCCGGCGGGTAACTGAAAACGAACTTATTATCGAGAGGCACGCATGAAACCGGGAAACGCGGTCGGCGTCATCGAACTGGCAAGTTTACACAAGGGCTTTGAAGTCCTGGACAATATTCTGACATCCACGTCCGTTGAAAAACTTCTTGCCCGCACCATTTGCTCCGGCAAATATGTGATCATTGTTCGCGGGGAAGTGGCGGATGTGGAAACAGCGGTCTCCATTGCCGAAGAAACCGGTAGCTTTGCCGTGGTCAGCGCACTTGTGATTCCCAGTGTGGAAGAGAAAATCTTTCCCGCTATTGCCGGCACCACAACATTGGATTCAGGCAGCGTCGGTGCCATTGCTGTAATCGAAACGTTTTCCGTGGCTGCGGCCATCAAGGCTGCGGATTTTGCGGCCAAGGAAGCAGACATCACGATTCTGCGTATTCACGTGGCTATGGCCATCGGCGGCAAGGGGCTGATCGTACTGACCGGTGATATTGAAGCCATCCGGTCCGCAGTGCCCCCGGCAGTGGAATTCATCGGCCAGGAGGGAATGCTGGCCGGATACAGCATTATTACGGATCCGCACGAAGATGTATTGCGGGATCTGCTTTAATTCAACATAGTCGCCAAAGGCGACGTACGTTTTTTCTTCAAGGAACATACCAATGAGTGCATATACCAACACAGGCGGTGAATGGGAACTCAGAAAAAATATCATCGAAGTGGGCCGACGAATCTGGACCCGCGGTTATGTGGCTGCCAATGACGGCAACATCACCGTCAAAATCAGTGACAATGAAATCCTGACCACGCCCACCGGTGTGAGCAAGGGATTCATGACTCAGGACATGATCATCAAAATGTCCATGGACGGAAAGATCCTCTCCGGCGGCAATGGAAAGTATCGTCCCTCCAGTGAAGTCAAGATGCATCTGGAGGTCTACGAACAGCGGGATGACATCTGTTCCGTAATCCACGCACATCCACCGTACTGCACCAGTTTTGCCGTGGCCGGCATTCTTCTGGACAAATGCGTGCTGCCCGAAGCGGTTCTGACCCTGGGCGCTGTTCCCATTGCCAAGTATGGAACGCCCTCCACCCGGGAGATTCCGGATTCTATTCAGCCGCTCATCCAGAACTGCGATGCGGTTCTGCTGGCCAACCACGGTGCTCTTACGCTCGGTACCGATCTATTCAATGCCTATCACAAGATGGAAACCCTGGAGCATACCGCGAACATCACCTTCTTTGCTATCAACCTGGGCAACGTGAATATGATACCGGGTGACGAAGTCCGAAAACTCATGGAACTCAGAGAGAAAATGAATATCCCCGGCCGGATCAGCACCTGTGCATCAGGGATCGCTCCGGCGCAGCCGGCTGCCCAGCCAACGTCTGCCGCGTCTGAGGAGCAGATACAGGAGCTGACCCGCAAGGTTCTGGAACGAGTCAAGGATGCCACAGGAAAATAAATCATGAAAATCCTTATCGCCAATCCCGGAAGCACGTCCTTCAAATGCAAACTCCTTGACATGGATCTGGACAAGACCCTCTTTTCCGCGACCATTGAGCGGATCGGCGATCAAGAGGGGATCTGTACCTTTGAATGGCAAGGGGATGATCCGGTCGTTGAGCATATGGCCATTGCCGATTATCCGGCTGCACTCCAGCTCACGCTGGACAATCTGAGCAAACGCATGTCCGTGGATGACGTGGCAGCGATTGGATTCAAGACCGTACTGGCCAAAGACGTAAGCGGATGCGTGGAGCTGACTGACGATGTACTTACGGCCATGGAAGATTACCTTCCCCTGGCACCGGTCCACAACCGGGTCTACCTGGACGTGATTTATGCGTTTAAACAAGTCACCTCTCTGCCCCTGGTCGCACTCTTTGAAACATCCTTTCATACCGAAATTCCACCGGAAGCCTTTCTCTACGGCATTCCCTATCGGTATTATGAGAAATACGGAATCCGTAAATACGGATTTCACGGTGCGTCTCACCGATACATCAGCGAATACACCGCTGCGAATCTGGCTGGCGGACGCACCGACATCACGGTGATCTCCTGCCACCTTGGAGGCAGCTCTTCGGTCAGTGCAATACGAAACGGCGTTTGTGTGGACACCTCCATGGGTATGAGTCCGCAGAGCGGCCTGCTCAATGCCAAACGCAACGGTGACCTGGACACCTTTGCCCTGCTCTACCTGATGGAGCGCGAACAACTCTCCATTGACCAGGCTCGCAGCATGCTGATCTCCGAAGGTGGCGTGCTGGGAATCTCAGAGCTGAGTGCGGATTTCAGAGACATCGAGGCGGCCATGGATCAGGGAAACGAGAAGGCCTGTATTGCGTTCAACACCTTTTGCTATTATGTTCGGCGCTATATCGGTGAATATCTTGCGGTCCTTAACGGTGCGGATTACATTGTCTTTACCGCAGGCATGGGGGAGAACCAGCCGCGCGTCCGCACGGAGATTATCAAAAACATGGAGAACCTGGGCATCCGCATTGATGAGCAAAAGAACGCACAGAACAGTGAAATCATCTCTGCGGCGGATTCCAGAACCACTGTAGCCGTGGTCCCGACCAATGAAGAAAAGATCGTGGCCCGATCAGTCAGAGAATTCATGGAAAACCGGTAATCCTTCTGAATGAACATTCTTGCACTCGAACCTTATTTCGGCGGCAGCCACCAGTCCTTTCTCAACGGATGGATGGCAGAGAGCAGGCATAACTGGAAACGGCTCAGCCTTCCTGCATATAAATGGAAATGGCGCATGCGCCACAGCGCTGTTACCCTGGCCCGGGAAACAGAAGCGCTGCTTGAAGATGGCCGTGCCTTTGATTTGGTTTTCTGTTCAGACATGCTCAACCTTGCCGAATTCAAGGGACTGGTTCCCCGGGCCGTCCGGGACCTGCCTTCGGTAATCTACTTCCATGAGAATCAGCTGACCTATCCGGTCCGCAAAGAAGACGAACGGGACTACCACTATGTCCTGTCCAATATGATCGCAGCGCTGGCTGCGTCTGCAGTATGGTTCAACTCCGGGTTTCACCTGAATTCCTTTCTAAGCGCTCTGCCCGTTTTTTTGCAGAAAATGCCGGATTATAACGGTCCGGAACCGGTCGAACGGATCCGCAAAAAATCCGCTGTCCAGTACCCGGGCATCCGGATTCAGAAAAACAAGGCATGCGTTTCGAACGGACCGGTACGCATCCTCTGGGCCGCACGATGGGAGCACGACAAAAACCCGGAAGACTTCTTTGAAGCTCTCAAAGAGATTAAACGTACGAATACAGAATTTCGACTCAGCGTTATCGGCGAACGTTTCAGAGACTGTCCGGACGTCTTCACCTGGGCAAGGGAATACTTCAGCGAGCATATTGATCACTGGGGGTTTATCGAGGATCGCAGCCAGTATCATCAGATCCTGAGTCAAGCTGACATCATAGTCTCTACAGCCCATCACGAGTTCTTCGGCATCAGTGTGATCGAAGCCGCTGCATCGGGCGCAGTGCCGCTGCTGCCCCGGCGGCTTTCTTATCCTGAACTGTTCGGCGAAAAGGAGGCCTTCTTCTATGACGGCAGTGTCCAGGACCTGGCAGAACAGCTTGCTCAAATCTGCACACAGAAAAGATTCAGCGAGCGTTCCGAAACGACCGTATCCGCAACCAGGCGTTTTGACTGGCCAGTCCGGGCCCGGGAGATGGATCAGGCCTTGGCGGACTGCCACACCTGATCGTCGACAGTATATGTTCCGTCATTTTTGTCTGGATTAATCAAAAAACACCCGGTATAATCACAGAAATATCAACAACACTTACTCATCTGGAGGTTGAATGATCCGTGAAATAAAACCAGTCACGGTAGACTGCACCCGGAAGACCGGGGAATTCAAGCGGATTCACGGAACCAACGTGGGACCGGTATACCTTCAAGGTGCCTATGACGCATCCGAGTATTTCAAACAGGCCGGATTTACTACTGTCCGTCTCCACGACTGCCCGTACACCTGTTTTGATGTTGTGGATATTCCCTTTATCTTTCCGCTCTTCCACCTGGACTGCACGCAGCCGGAAAACTACAACTTCCGCCCCACAGACAGTTATGTGCAGAGTGTACTGGACTGCGGCTGCGGCATTGTCTATCGTCTGGGTGTCAGCATTATGAAACGTCCTGAGTTCTCAGGGTACACAGATCCGCCCCCGGATTATGATAAATGGGCGGACATCTGCATTCAGGTGATTCGGCATTACAACCAGGGTTGGGCAGGCGGCCTCCATCACAACATACGATACTGGGAAATATGGAACGAAGCAGAAAACGGTCCCAAACAATGGAACGCATCCTACGATGAATTCATCCGCTTCTTTATCACCACAGCCAAACGCATCAAAGCGGCATGTCCGGACATAAAAATCGGTGGGCCGTCCTTTAACGGAACGTTTGTACAAAGTCGTGACAAACTGCATACCTTTCTTCCGCTTCTCAAAGAAGCCGACTGTCCACTGGATTTCATCAGCTGGCATGCGTATCCGGACCGGGCCGGTCAAATTATTGAGGGAGCCATTGAGGTCAGAGAAATTCTTGATGATTACGGATTCACACAGACCGAGAGTCATCTCAATGAATGGAATCTTGCCCCCACCGGTGGATTCGCAGAGATGCGCAAAACGCCCGAGAGACAGATGGCGTTTTTTGATTACAAGAATGGACCGGTCGGATGTTCCCTGCCCGCCTCCTGCCTGATCGCTTTTCAGGATCTGCCGCTGGACATGACCAACTATTACTCATCCAAGAATTTCAACTACGGCATCTTCAAACAGCTGGGAACACCGCACAAGCCTTTTTTCACCTTCAAGGCCTTTAACACATTCCTGAATCAATTCCCGGAACGACTGAACGTCTCGGGCAGCGATCCGGACCAGGGTCTCGGTGTGCTGGCCGGCACAAATCCAGAAAAAGACGCACTGGGCCTGTTTGCAGCCAATCACGGATCAGACAACAAGCAGTGGCACATCCACCTGAATAATCTGTCTCCGGACATGTCTGCGATTGATTTCAACATCATTGATCAAACCCGCAATCTGGAACCGGCGGAATCCGGAGCCACGCTTACCAAGAACGAATTGATCCTTGAGCTGCCGCGCCACACCGTCGGACGGGTTACGATCCGGAAACCGGAGATTTCCAAAACAGCACCGGCCCGTGCATCGTCTGAAAAGACAGGCAAGGATAGTGGTCAGGACAGGAAAGAACAGTGGTATTAGGCGTTGGCTGAAAAGCTGCTTCTCCGGATGGTTACGCGGAGAAGAAAAAACAAAATGATGTGTTTGTATCGGAGATAGACTATTTCTTCACGAATCAGGCTTCTTCTTTTTCTTCTGTCAGTGCTTGCGGGTGTGGTTCTTGTAATCGTCTCCATGGCGGATTACCGTGCCAGGGCAGGAATTGAGGTCCATTCTTCCGGAAGGCTGGATTTTTCGCCACCCATGAGATCATCCATTTTTCGCAGTTTTCAGGAGTATTCCCGATCCGGCCGGCTGCGCATCCTGTTTGAAGACAACCGTTCGATATGGATTTACAGCCGCGCAGCTTCACCAAAGCAGGCGCAAAGTATAGCGGACAGGGGGGGCTCGCGCGCTGCGGACATTATCAGGGAAATCTTTTCTCAACAGAAAGTAGCTCTGCAAAACAAGCTGAATACTGTAAATAAGAAATACAAAGACGCGCAGATGAAACTTTTCGGTATCAACAGTCAGAGCCTGACCGCTCGGAGTGCTATCGCAAAAAAAGAACAGACGATTTCCGATCTTGAAAAAAAGCTGCAGAATCAGAGCAAAACGACCACCGTTATTGAAATTGACGAAAATGAATTATGGTCCGCCCGTCTGGAAAAGCTGGAAACCGAGGCCAGAGACCTGAAAAAGGAACTGGACGCGGCTGAAAAAAAAGACCCGGCCAAAGCACTGCGTCTTATTCGGATACTCGAAGACCTGATTCCGGACGAGATTGACAGTATCCGGGAAAATATTATAAAGAACGCAAAATCCAGACAACGTAATCAGACAAAAACAACCAAAACACGCATTGCTGAAGTAAAAGAAGCCCTCGATGCTCTCAAACAAAAAGCAACGCTGGCCCGGGATTCGGCGCGTAAATTATCCAGAGACATCCGGGACATACTGGAAGAAAAGGACGTCCTGGAGCAGGCATTAATAAAAC
This sequence comes from uncultured Planctomycetota bacterium, assembly GCA_964524955.1. Classification (GTDB taxonomy): domain Bacteria; phylum Planctomycetota; class CAZGEP01; order CAZGEP01; family CAZGEP01; genus CAZGEP01. The sequence continues at coordinate 21,187 of CAZGEP010000006.1, forward strand.
AGAATTCCATACGCATCACATCCCGTCCGGCTGCAGATTTTGATGTCACCCGTCGCTGGCGGCCCGATATGTCCTGGCGGTTCTGGACCGGCGCCGGCTTGATTATGTTCGGCCTGCTTTTGCTTCTGATTCCTTCGGGACGCTCGGATGTTCTCTGGCGTACAACGGATATTCAATTTACAGATCTTGTCTTCCCGGTTGCTGGATCTGCGGCCTCTCCCGCGCCAGAAGTACCAAAGACCGGATCAGAGAATCAGTGCATACAAGACCTTATCGAGCGAATGATTACGCAGCTCAGAACGTCGTACTTCTGTGTGCTGGGTAACGATACGGAGCTGGACAAGAAACGGTGGACCCAGGATCTGGCCTTTGCCATGGCAAAGACAGGAAAACGTACGCTGCTCCTGGATCTGGATCTGTTTGGCTCGGGCGTGTACCGTCGCCTGGGCTGCACCAATGATACCGGAGTAACCGCTTATTTGAATGAACAGATCGACATCAGCCTTTCGCCGGGAAATCCTTTGGATAATCAAACCCTTCTCCGTAAGATTGTGCAGTCCTCAGGAATCGACGGACTGGAGGTCATTGCACGAGGGCCGGATGATCCTGGATGTGAAGAGCTGTATAAGAGCAGTAACCTCTCCCTGCTGATCCGGGGAGCAGTCGAATACGCGGACATAGTGATCATTGAAGCCCCGTCCCTGGATCACCGGGAGGATATTGCGCTTCAGCTTGCAAATCTGTGCAGCAGCAGTATCGTGTTCTGCCGTACCGGCAGAACCAATGTGCGCAGGCTGAACAGCTTCCTGGATCGCCTGCGCAGAAAAAATCCAAAATTCGCAGTGGCAGTGGAAGGGGGAGGAGGGCGGTAAAGAGGAACAGTGGCGATTTCAGATAATTCAAGCTGAAAAGAGGTTATCCTGTTAATCCTGTCTGAGAATTTTTTTGTCTTTTGATTTTGATTAAAGACAATGACTGAAAACTGCGAAGAACGTATTTAGACAGAATCGACCGAATGAAAAAAATCATTCATCGCCTTTTTTCGGCTTTTGTTTTTGTGCCTTACCGCTTTACTTCAGCCAGCATTTTCTCAAAGACATCAAGTGCACGGCTGCATTCTTCTTCAGTGATGCAGAGTGGGGGTTGGAACCGGATGACATTGGCAAAGACACCGCCTTTTCCAACCAGGATTCCCTGTTCCAGAAGTCCGGCACGGATATCGGCTGCCTGCTGGTCTGCGGGTTCTTTGGTTTTGCGGTCTTTGACCAGTTCGATTCCGATCATCAGGCCTTTTCCGCGAACATCGCCGATCAATGGATATGTTTCAGCCAGCTCCTGGACACGGTCCATGATCTGTCTGCCGCGCGCCGCCGCGTTTTCAATGAGTTTTTCTTCTGCAAGCACCTGGATGTTGGCCACAGCGGCTGCGCAGGAGACCGGGTTGCCGCCAAAGGTAGTGAGGTGGTCGCCGGGTTTCATGGCATGGGCGATCTCTTCTTTGGACACAAAGGCGCTGACCGGAAAGCCGGAAGCAATTCCCTTGGCAAGGGTTATGATATCCACATCTGTATCCGTGTAGTCTTCAATGGCAAACATGCTGCCGCACCGACCGAACCCGCTCTGGACTTCATCGGCCACAAAGAGTCCACCGCGGTCCTGTATGATTTTGGATGTAATGGCAAAGAATTCCGGCGGCGGAACCAGGATACCGCCTTCGCCCATGACGGGCTCGGCAATGAACGCGGCCACGTCATCGGAGGTCTGGCGAAGAATCACTTCTTCAAGTGCCTGGGCGCATGCACAGCCGCACTCAGGATAGGAGAGTTTGAAGGGACACCGGTAGCAGTAAGGGGCCGGCGAAAAGGACACGCCTGAGAGATAGGGTCCGTTGTTGTGTTTGCGGATGCTGTTTCCGGTAATGGAAAGGGTGCCGATGGAACGGCCGTGAAAACTCAGGGTCAGGGCTGCGAGTTCCCGCTTGCCGGTGTGCTGTTTGGCCAGGCGCATGGCTCCTTCCAGTGCCTCGGCGCCGGAGTTGGCCAGAAAGGATCGCTTGAGACTGCCGGGGGTGATTTGTGCAAGTTTTTCCGCCAGTTCACCGACCGGCGGCGCCATATATACACAGGAGCAGCAGTGTACAAGTTTTTCCATTTGTTTTTTTGCAGCTTCCAGTATTTTCGGATGACTGTGACCGGCATTGACCACGGCTATACCGGCAAAGCAATCCAGGTACTTTCTGCCGTTAATGTCGGTGCAGGTGCATCCCTTGGCTTTTTCTATCACTACGGGTTGTGCGATCTTTCCTACCATGGGAAGGATGTATTCCTTGAATTGTGCTGCGGTATCCATGTGCGTATTCCTGATTAAAATGTTATTCGTTTTCCCAGAAACGCTCTACAATGACTTTTTTCTCTGTAAAGAATTCCACGATAGTCTCTCCCTGGGCCTTGATATGATTGTAGGAGGATTCTTTCATGCCGCCGAAGGGAAAGTAGGCCACCGGCGCCGGAATGCCTACATTGACGCCGATCATACCGGCCAGGGTTTCGAGCTTGAATTTTCGAGCACTGTACCCGTCCTGGGTGTAGATAGATGCCCCGTTTCCGTACTCGTGATCATTAATGATCTTGATGGCTTCGTCCAGGTTTGCGGCCTTGAGAATCACCACAACCGGTCCGAATATTTCGGTGTTGTGAATTTCCATTCCGGGTTTCACGTCTGTAAATACGGTCGGCCCCACAAAGAAGCCGTCTTCGCAGCCGTTTACTTTGTATCCGCGGCCGTCCAGGGCCAGGGTTGCGCCTTCGTTGACTCCGGTTTCGATCAGACCTTCAATCCGCTTTTTGGCTTGCCCGGAGATCACCGGTCCCATGACCATGTCTTCGTCAGCTACGTTCGGATCCAGCGGGTCAGCAACCATGATATTTTTTGCGGTCTGTACAAACCGTTCGCATACCTTGTTGTAGGTTTCATCGCCCACGGCAACGATTGCAGAAGCGGCCATGCAGCGCTGACCAGCACATCCGAAACAGGATGTGACCATGTTGCGAATCATGTTGTCCATATTCGCGTCCGGCATGGCAATCAGATGATTCTTTGCACTGCCCATGGCCTGGAATCGAATGTTATTTTCACCGCATTTGGAGGCAATGATCTTGCATACCCTGGATGAGCCGACAAAGGAAAGCCCGACAACATCGGGGTGGTCCATAAGGGCTTCGGAAACCGCCTTGTCGCCGTTGACCATGTTGTAGACGCCTTTGGGGAAGCCCGCTTCTTCAATCAGTTCGGTGAGCAGCGTCATGGTGCAGGGAACCTGCTCAGAGGGTTTGACAACGTAGGTATTTCCCGAGGCAAGAGCATAGGGTAGAAACCAGAAAGGAACCATGGCCGGAAAGTTAAAGGGCGCGATCATGGTATATACCCCGCGCGGCAGACGGAGGTATTCGGTGTCAATCCCGGAGGCGCAATCGTTTAATTTTCCACCCTGCTGCAGCGTGGGCATACCGCAGCTGACTTCAATGTTCTCTATCACGCGCTTGAGTTCTGCGGTTGCGTCCGGAAGCGATTTGCCCATTTCCTCTGTGAGTGTCCGAGAGACATCGTCTTCTCTCTTTTTAACAATATCCGCGAGTGCGAAGAGATATTTGCATCTGCGGGAGACTGGCATGACCGACCATTCCGTAAAGGCATGGTGAGCCGCGTCAACGGCTTTTTTTACGTCTTCGCTTTCAGAGAGCGGGGATTGGGCAATGACCTTGGCTGTAGTGGGGTTCTCCACGTCAAGATACCTGTCCGAAACCGGTTTTACCCATTTCCCATTAATATAATTTTTTAGCTTTTTTACAGACACCTCTTTCTCCTTAGAAAATCTTGTTCAGTTTCGTGATATTCGCTTTCAGCCACGCTAGCCACTTTTTTTCAAAATCTTGCAGACTCACCCCAAAGGATTTTTCAAAGCATTCGTTCTGGTATGTTACGGATTTCATGTATGCAGCCATCAGGTCTTTCTGGTCTTTTCCTTTTTTTTGAGCCGCCATAGCCAGAACGTTCTCAATATGCGGATCTTTCTTGAGCAACTGAATGAATTTTACCATTTCCCTGGGTTTGTATTTTGCCATAAAGGCAACCACAACCCAGGCAATGGCATATCCTTCATGATCCGAGGGAGCCATAGTATACTGCTGAGACAATTGCGTGAGCGACCGCAGGGAATTGGTGCGAAGCCGCATGGTAATCAGGCTGATGAAATGCCGCTTGGTGTTGATGTGCCTGGCCAGGTGCGGGGCACTGGTCTGCGTGATATGAAAGGCCATAAAATTGGCCAGTCCTTCGTTGAGCCAGGGACGGATACGAACCTTGGTTTTGTAAAACTGCAAGAAGGCATGCGTGACTTCATGGCAGAGCACTTCATACATCCAGGCGTCCCTGGCATTGGGATTGGATTGGTTGGACTGGTACGGCATGTTGATATGAACTTCATTTCCGCGAAAGGCGAAGTAGCCACCGGCCGCACTTGCATTGAAATTATCAAAATACTGGGCAAATTTGACAAAGTTGGCTCGGTTGTTCCAGAAATATACCAGCAGTTTACCGTCCCATAATTTGTCCGTTGAGTTCATTCGGAATGTTTTCTTGAATTTGGCATACAGCCCTTCCAATACCTTGGGAAGCTGCTTGGTGAATTTGTTGGCCTGGATATCGTAGTGGACAATGAAATGCTTGGTCTCTCCGGTTTTGAGGTGGGTTCCGAGTTTCTCATTTATGGTGTTGGCCATATTCTGCTGTTTCTTGATTACGGCGGCGTCATCGCAGAAAACAGCAACACTGAATGCAGTCAGGCATGTCAAAACTATAATGGATTTCATACAGGTCATTTGTTAATATCCTCTACTTTATGTTTCATGTCCATGTACTGCATTACCTTGACATTCTGCAGTTTGTTTTCAAAATGTTTCTTCCATCCTCCCGGTGCATTGGCAATGATTTTCTTGTACAGGTTTTCGGCCTCGTCCAGAAACCTCTTTCCTTCACCAAATTTCCGGTCTTTGCATTTTTCTTTTCCTTTTTTTTCCAGTTCCTCGGCCTTGGACACCAGCTTAAGGTTCGCGACCTGGTCGTCCCACCACTTCTGCCATTTGTCCTGCTGCCACTGCGATAATTGATACTGGCCTGTCATCTTACGTAACGTCTCAACCGCTTCCTTCTGAATGGAGAGTTCCGGGTCCTTGAGCATTTCAATCAGGCGGCCGTGCGGATATTGATCCATCTCATCAATGTAGGAATAGATATCAATGCGGATATCCCGCAACTGGACGACTGCGGCTTTACGTACGTCTTTATTCGGATGGGTAAGGAGTTTGGAGAAATAGCGCCAGGTCCGCTGTTCGTTCATTTTTCCCAGCGTTTCGATGGCCTTGAGTTTTATGGGGATGTCTTTTACATTAACCACGAATTCACCCGCTTGTTTCCAGGCTTTCTTACAGGATTCATCGGCGATCATTTCCAGCGCTTTGAGGCGAATTTTCGATATCTTGGAAAAAACCGCCACCTTGATGATGTAGGGGGCGCAGACCGAGGATCCGATATGTTCAAAGACCGTGAGCGCTCTGGTAGCACGGGTTTCATCGTCGCTGCAGGCAATGTTCTTGATTTTCTCCATGCTCACGGGCTTGGTCGCCAGCTTGGCAATGACCCTGGCCGCCTGGTCGGGAATGTCGCCTTCGCCGGTTTCCATCAGGTCAATTACATTGGACATGGAGTCCGTAATCCGCCGGTCCCGGACCGCGTTCAGCACTTCCTTGAGAACACGCGGATCGCTGGAGTTTTCCAGTGCTTCGCTGAAGACATAGTAAAAGTCGCTGATGTCACCGTCAATGGAATTAAAGGTCTTGATAATGCAGGCCTTGACTTCAGGATCCTCTGCTTTTTTGATTAGATTGCTGAGCTGCATCAGCATGTCGGTTCCGTATCTGCCCAATGCCTGTATGGCAAAGAGCCGGGGCAGCCCCTCTCCGTTTCGTGCAACTTCCTTGAGCGGTTCAATGGCCTTGGGATCCTTGAGATACCCAAGCACAATCGCTGCCTGAGCGCTGCCGGGTCTGTTTTCAAGAATGATATGGGTCAGGCTCTTTCTGGCGTCAAATCCAAAGGATTTGATTTCTGCGTAGGCTTCCTGGTTTACATTTTCCATCAGGGAAAGTTCGGGGTTTACCGGAATATCAGGCAGACGGCTCAGGGCTGAAGAAAGCTGTACCGCCGGGACAATGATCAACGCGGCGATCGTCAAAACCACAACTGTTCCGCCGATGATCAGTCCCATGTTTTCCTTGAAAACGCTTTTCTTTTCCGGCGCTGTCTGCTCGCCTTGTGTTTCTCGGCCCGAACGTCTGGAAACGCCGCCTCTGGTGGATCGCCGCCCGGTCTTCTGTTGCCTGCCGCTTCCTTTGAGTCTCCGGGTCGAGCGTCTCACGAATTTATTATTCTTCTCCGAACTTTCGGATTCGGAGGTTTTTTTTCTGCGGGATATTCGTCCAGATTTTTTCGGGCGCCGTTTCTCAGGTTTCTTGGAATTATCGGCCATATCAGTTTTTCCTCAATTGAAAGTTTACATTCGGATGATAGATGTCGTACCAGGCAAGCTGCTCAACCAGATTGCGTTCTTCTTCCAGCGCACTGATTTTCTTCAGCATGGACCGTTTCAGGCTTTCGGTCTTTTCCTTCCAGCCATTTTCATCCGCAGGTTTCAGGTCCCAGGGCAGGTTAATCCTGGCGTGAACCGAAATGACCTGGGGCACAGCACGGGAGTCGTTATCCAGTTGAAACCCGTCAATAAATCCCAGCGGAAAGAGAAAGATGTCCGGACAGATATCGCGTACGATCCGGACCTGTTCATTATCTTCTGATCCGAATTTGAAATTATCCAGCAGCAGCAGAGTAAACTCATTTCTGTCGATTGTATCGATGGTTTTCTCCTCAATGTCCAGGCTTTCGGCAATCACTCCGGCGACTGGATCCATGCACTTTTTCAGGCTGCATACCGAGGTGAACGACCATCCGAAATGCCGCGCGCAGCTCAGAAAGCGTTTGAGTACGAAGGCTACGGAATGTACATCAAAGAAATCAAAGTGGTTGTAATAGTAGAGTTCAATGCCGTTGTCTTCTTCCGTTCCCAGGACCATGGTACCGTTGTTGATGTACAGATCCTCCTTTACACCGGAAAAGACCGGTCGTTCGAATTCTTCATACCGCGGAAGACATTCCAGCATTTTTTGTGCGTAGGCATCTTCCGGGTAATACTCAATAACCAGATTGAAGAAGTGTCGGGCAAATTTATAATTGCCCTTTTCCATGAAAATGGCACCCATTCGGTTGTAGGCTTCGAAACAGCTTGGTTCTTCGGTTACGGCTTTCCTGTAGTAGTCAAGGGCCCTGTCGAGTTTGCCCGTATCTTCATAGACCAGACCAATGGCACAGCGTGTTTCCGTGCAGGGTTTGAGTCTGAGCGATCGCTTCAGGCAGGACAGGGCTTCCCGGACATTGCCCAGCATGTGCTGGAGGTTGCCCAGTGCGAAAAAGGCTTCCGCAAACGACGGCAATGTTTTCACTGCTTTTTCATAGGCTTCGAGTGCGGCTTCGGTCTCTCCGTTCTGTTCCAGTTCAACACCCGCATCATAGTATTCGTACGCTCTTGATATATCCATTATCGGTTCCTGATATCACTTCCGACGTTTTGAGTCGGCGGCATTTTTATCATCGATGTCTTTTAAACAAAATATCCATGAATCCGGGCAGACATTTATCTTCTCAGGCCCGAACCCACTTCACGCCTTGCGGAGAATCCTGCAGCAGGATCCCCCTGGATTTGAGATTATCTCTGATCCGGTCCGCGGTTTCGAAGTCTTTGTTTTTCCGGGCTTCTTCCCGCTGCTGAATCTGTTTTTCGATCTCTTCCTCAAGATCAACGGTCTCTTCATGCAAGGCGTCGATGCCGAACCCCAGCACCCGGTCCATCTCGCGAAGGACAGCCAGGCGGGTCTTGGGCGGATACGCATCGGTCTTGAGTATGGCCCAGGCAAACGAAAGGGCCTCCGGCATGTTCATGTCATTGCCTGCGGCCTGCATAAAGGCGTCCAGTTCTTCGTGGGGCAGGGAATCCTCCATCGACGCGTCTCCAGCGTCCTTTTTCAGTTCAATCACCCTGCGTTTAAAGTTCTCAAATCCCCGAGCCGCACTTTCCATGGCGTCCCAGGTAAACTTGAGCTGTGCGCGGTAATGTGCGTTCAGACAGAAATAGCGATAGGCCAGGGGATCAAAGTTCTTTTTTCTGAGCACATTCAGGGTAATGAAGTTGTCCCCGGACTTGGCCATTTTTTCCGATTCCAGAACCAGGAATTCACCATGCACCCAGTACCGGACCCATTTCTTTCCGGTTGCGGCTTCGGACTGCGCAATTTCATTGGTATGGTGTACCTGGATGTGGTCCACGCCCCCGCAGTGAATGTCAAAACTCTCACCGAGGTAGGCCATGGACATGGCCGAGCACTCAATGTGCCATCCGGGGAATCCCTTGCCCCACGGGCTCTCCCACTCCATCAACCGCTTCTGGTCCGGTGGAGAGAATTTCCATAACGCAAAGTCTGTCGGATTTTTTTTGCCGGCCACAAGTTCCACCCGTTTGCCTGCCTGCAGTCCGTCTTTATCCAGCCGGGCCATGGCCCCGTATTTCGAAAAGCGGGACGTGTCAAAGTAGATGCCGTCGTCAATCCGGTAGGTAAATCCCTTTTTCTCCAGGGTCCGGACGAGTTCAATCTGCTCTCCGATATGTTCTGTAGCTTTGGGCCAGACATCCGGATCAAGAATGTTCAGGTCTCGAATGTCTTTGCGGAAGGATTCGGTATAATACTCGGCGATCTCATAGACGCTCCGATTTTCCCGTTCCGCACCCTTTTCCATCTTGTCTTCGCCCGTGTCATCGTCTGAAGTAAGGTGGCCGACATCTGTAATGTTCATCACGTGTTTGACAGCGTATCCTTCGGCAAGCAGTACCCGCTTGAGAATGTCTTCAAAGATAAAGGTGCGAAGATTTCCGATGTGCGCGTAGTTGTACACGGTGGGTCCGCAGGTATACAGTCCAATCTCTTTGGGGTTTACGGGGTTGATTTCTTCGATCGAACGGCTCAGGGTGTTGTATATTTTCATAATATTCAGTTACGCGAATTTGATTCCGGGTTTTTTTCCATATGTTATTTTTACCAGCCGCCCGTTGTTTTGAATGGAACGTCGGCTGGCCTCCATAACCAGTTCGTTGATAAAGCTGTTGGCCGGTGTGGCAATGATACCCCGGTCATCGGTTTCTTTAATCATTTTGCGTCGAGTGGTCAGGGCTTTGGACGGATCCAGGTCCATGACCCGGTTTTCAATCTCCACCATCGTGTTCATGTTTGCAGCAATGGAATCGTATCCGTATCCCACGGGTTTGAATCCTTTGCCTTCCCACGGAACCAGCTTATAGAAGTCCGGATTCACGTAGTTGAATTTGGTGCCGCCGGGCCCCAGGGGTTTGGTGTAGCAGTGTCGCACTCCACGGAACTGATCGTTATGCTTGATCAGGGTGGACTGTCCCTTGGCTTCGCAGAACAGGGTCAGGCACTGTTCGTTGCTGCCCGCTCCGTCGTCCGGATACCCCAGACCGTCGGTCACGCTGAGCAAGGCATTGTTTTCAAAACGGAGCCGGCCATTGGCCCACATGTACGCCTTTTTCCCGTTGGGAAATTTATCCACCACACCCTGAACCGAGACTTCCACGGGACGCAGACCGGTGATAAAGTAGACCAGATCCACGTAATGGCAGCCGACATAGGTGAAGGGGTCGGTGTTTTCGCAGGTAAACCAGTTTTGAAAGTTTGACAGCCGGTAGAACCAGGGCTCAATCATTTTGGCTTCGCCCATTTTGAATTCACCGAAATTGCCCAGGGAATAATCCTTCCGTGCGATCAGGGAACGTCGATCAAAGCGTTTGTGGTATTCCACGCCTACAAAAAGGCCCTTTTTGTAGGCAAGCTTTTCAATCTTTACGGCCTGTTTGTATTCGAGCACCAGGGGTTTGACGGTCAGCACGTGCTGGTTGTTTTTGAGTGCCTCCATGATGACCGGATAGTGAAGCTGGTCGGGCATGGCCACGACCACGGCGTTAAAGGGCTCGAGCGACGCAATAACCTTCTTGTACAAGGTTGGAAAATTCTTTTTTGAACTCTCTTTGAGCGACGGAAAGGCATTGAATTTCTGACCCGGAAAGGCCTGCTTGATTTCCCGGTTTTTTTGAAGCATTTTAAGCGGTGGGTTGTTCAGCGCGCAGATGTTAATGTCTCCGAGTGCTCCCAGACGCTGCAGATGATACAGAGACGGAAGGATCAGATCGTTGGTAATCATTCCGCCGCCGATCAGGGCAACGTCCAGTTTCTTTCCATTGACTGCCATTGAAGGATTCTCCTTACGGTGTTGAAATGCGTTGAATCATTTACTTGAAATGCGTGAGTATATACGTTATCGCTGAATCCAGGTCCGGCAGAATCTTTGTGCAGAACCGGACCATCCAGGGAGAACAGTCCTTGTAGGAAAAGGGACTGAACGCAATCACAAACTTCTTCTGAATAAACGCGGAATAAAAGACTTCCATGGACGTGCCGATGGACGGTTTGGAGTAATTGACCAGAATGATGTCCGCGTCCCGGATATCCTGAAGATCAAACTCCACGATTTCATTGGCACTGTCCACTTCATTGTCCTTGAAATTTCTTCGCATCGGATCCAGCAGTACAAAGCTGTCGCCCAGCCCTTCTTTGACCTGTTTTCGCCAATCCGCAGACTCCGACACTTCACAGCTCATAATCGGTCCGCACAGATATATTTTCGTACTGCTCACTGCTTATTCTCCAATCATTTTGACAAGAACCCGTTTTTTTCTTCTGCCGTCGAACTCGCCGTAGAAAATCTGTTCCCACGGACCCAGGTCCAGTTTGTTTTCCGTTATAGCGACCACAACTTCCCGGCCCATGATCTGCCGCTTGAGGTGCGCATCTCCGTTGTCTTCGGCCCCGTTGTGCCGGTAGCGGGAAATGGGCTCATGCGGGGCCAGCTTTTCCAGCCAGTCGTCGTAATCCTTGAGCAGGCCGGGCTCATCATCATTGATATAAACCGATGCCGTAATGTGCATCGCATTTACCAGGCAGAGTCCCTCCCGGATTCCGCTCTTTTTGACCAGGGTCTCCACCTCCGAGGTGATATTCAGATAATCTCTGCGCTCCTTGATATTAAACCACAAATACTCGGTCAGGGATTTCATACGTGCTGTCCTTATGTAATCAGTTCCTGGATTCGGTCTCTAAGCTGTGCCGGGGACAGGGGTTTCTGAAAAACGTCCACTACATTCAACGCCTTGAGTTCCTCTTTCTTTGCCTGGTCTGTAGTAAAGGCGCTGAAAATAACAATCCTCTGATTGGGATTGGAATAATTAATGGTGCGCACCGCTTCCAGACCGCTGATGCCCGGCATGCTGATGTCCATGATAACCAGGTCAAACATGCGTGAGCTGGCCAGGGTCATGGCATCATCACCATTATCGCATGTATCCACATGAAAGCCGGATTTTTCCAGTACACGGGAAACGATCCGCAGCAGATTCACATCATCGTCCACAATCAAAATATCGGCCATGATTCACACGCCTTTTCATAGGGATTACAAACAAACAGGTCCCTTCTATCAAATTAAATATTGTAATCAAACGCATGGAAAATTCAAGTTCTCTCAATTATTTTTTACATTGTCCCGCCAAACGATTTTCTCGCAATTCAGATGAATTGTGGTATAGTTACCTCTGTCACCTGTAAGGAAAACAACCATGAGCTCGTTCATTCGTCATAAACGACTGACAGTTGCGGTCTTTTTCTCTGTGGTTACGCTGGGCATTTCATCCATAATCGCACAGATTACGCTGACGCGCGAATTGCTTACGGTCTGCGGGGGCAGCGAACTTGTAATCGGGTATGCGCTTTCAGTATGGATGCTCCTGACCGGACTGGGCGCGCTGCTGGCCAGAGCACGCTTGCTGCTCAATCGCGCCGGCAGCGCAGCCGTGCTTTCGCTGTCGGCGATTGTGCTGCTTCCCTTTGCGCACATCATCCTGCTTCGGATGCTGCCGCATCTCTTTACCGAACCTGGAGCCGTATCGGATCCGGGCATGGTCTTTGCGCTGATTCCGCTGCTTGTGTTTCCCTACTGCCTGGCGGCGGGCGGTTTCTTTGTCTTTGGCTGTGCCCTGATTTCCAACGCACACCCCCAGCAAAGCCCGGGAAGGATTTACCTGGCCGATACCATCGGCGATGTCGCGGGTGGTGTATTGTACAGCTTTGTGCTGGTTTTTGTTCTGAGTACACTTGACTCGCTCTACATTCCTGCGGTTCTGAACCTCTTTTCCGCTTTTTTTCTCTGCGCTGTCCTGGGATTTCGCAAAACATCCGCATCCATCGTCTTGATTGGTGCTGCCGTATGCCTGGTTCTGTTCTGTGCGGACACGGACAGGCGAACGATAGCAGCACAGGTTCCGGGACAGAGCGTTGAACGTGTGAAAGAAACCCGCTACGGCAGAATCGCGGTAACCCGGTACCGGGAGCAGGTTACGATCTTTGAGAACAGGATTCCAATCTGCTCTTCGGAAAATACCAGACAGGCTGAACAGGACGCGCACCTGCCCCTGTCCCTGATCTCCGCACAAAGGCCGTGCGTTCTGCTGATCTCCGGCGGACTGGGCGGAAGCATACAGGAAATACTCAAATACAATCCCGAACGCATTGATTACGTGGAGCTGGACCCGTATATCATTGAACTCGGCAGTCAACTCTCTCTGCTGCCCGCCTCCCCCTGTCTGCACGTATACAAGACCGACGGCAGACGTTTTCTGCAGAACCGCAAACGGGAATACGATGCCATCATCCTCAACCTGCCCCCGCCGGAAACCATCCAGCTCAACCGGTTTTATACCCGGGAATTCTTTGCGCAGGCACACGCTGCGCTGAAAAAAGACGGCATTCTCTCGTTTTCCCTGCCCGGCTATTCAAATTACCTGCTTGCGGAACTCCGCACGCTGTACGCAGCTGTTCACAGCGCAGCCCGTGAATCCTTTTGTCACAGCATTGCGCTGCCGCTGGATGAAACCGTTTTCCTGGCTTCAGACACCGATTATTTTTCTCTGGAGTCCGGACTGATTCCTGCAATCACTCGTGGACTGTCGCAGCGTAACATCCATCCGCTCTATGTGAATCCGTATTATCTCCGCGGCATACTCACACCGGATCGTATGGCCGAGGTCCGGGACCTGCCGGAGCATCCGGCCAATCAGGATTTGATGCCGTACGCCTGCTGGCTCCAGCTTCAATACTGGCTGGATCTATTTCATGCGGATGTGTCCTTGCTTTTTATTCTCTTTGCCGGTGCCGCGGTTCTTTTTCTGGTTCTGCTCAAGCCGGTGGCGACGGTCATGTGGAGCACGGGATTTGCGGCCGCCAGTGCTGAAATTGTACTGCTCATGCTTTTTCAGATCGCATCCGGATACGTATACTTTACGTTCGGCATTACCGTAACCCTGTTTATGGTCGGTCTTGCCTGCGGCAGTTACACAGCCAACCGCCGGGTATCCGAACCCGAAGACAAATCCCGGATAATCTCAAAGCTGAAAATACTGGAATTCGCGCTGCTCGCCTGCCTGCTTTGTCTGCTTGTTCTGGTTACGGCCACCGGATTCTGGAAACACGATGCTGTGCTGTACGGGTTCATCTTTACAGCCTCGTTTATTTCCGGTGCTCAGTTTCCCTTTGCTGCACGACTCAGCTCCACCGACTCTGCCGGCACAACGTCCGGTCTTTACTTCGCGGATCTCTGCGGTTCCGGAATCGGTGCCTTTGTCACCGGCCTGCTTCTGCTGCCGACTCTGGGAGTGCCGGCAACACTGCTTCTTTTGTGCTTGATTAAGATCCCGGGATTTCTAAAATTAGGCTTCAATTCTGAATGACTTTCGAGCCGCAGTGCTACAATACGGATGCAGGAGACAAACGTAACGTACTTCAATTGGAGAAATTGATGGACCGAAGGGAATTTATCCGAACCGCATTCCAGGCTGGAACACTGGCCTCAGCCGGCATGGCCTGTCCGGGTCTGTTCAGCGCGCGCGACTCCAACTCCCCGGTATCCCTGGAGTCCGCACCCGGGGAACTCTGGAAATGGTCCAAAGAAGCCTATGATTACTCGGTGGTGGGCAAGGACATGGTTATCTGCCGGCTCTGTCCCAACCGCTGCCGGATTCCGGCTGAAAAACGGAGCCTCTGCGGCGTACGGGTCAACAAAGGCGGCAAGCTCTACTCCCTGGTTTATGGAAATCCCGCGTCCGTTCACGTGGACCCGGTTGAGAAAAAACCCCTGTATCACTTTTATCCATCCTCCATGGTCTACTCCATGGGCACAGCCGGATGCAACTTCGACTGTCTCAACTGTCAGAACTGGGAACTTTCCCAGAAAAAACCCGAAGAGCTGCGCAACCAGTCCGTCTCTCCCGAGCAGGCGGTTCTCTACGCAAAAAAGCGGAAATGCCGCTCCATTGCCTACACCTACAACGAACCCACTGTGGCCTATGAATTCATGTTCGACACCGCTGCAGCGGCGCAAAAAAACGATGTAAAAAACATATACGTCTCCAACGGCTACATCAATCCCAAACCCCTGGAGCGGCTTGCCAGATTCATTGACGGTGCCAACATTGATCTCAAATCATTCAACAGGCAGACCTACCGCAAGCTCAATCGGGGACGGCTCAAACCCGTGCTTGAGACCCTGCAGATGCTCAACGAAAAAAACGTGTGGCTGGAAATCGTGTACCTGATCGTACCGCAGTATACAGACCGGCTCAATGAAATCAAAGAAATGTGCAAATGGATCAAAAAAGAACTCGGACCGGATGTGCCGCTTCACTTTTCCCGTTTCTTTCCCCAGTACAAACTCAGGAAACTCTCGCCCACACCGCCGTCCCTGCTCTTTGACGCGCGCAAGATCGCCCGCAAACAAGGCCTTCATTACGTGTACATCGGAAATCTGCGCACCAGAGACGGTTCCGACACCTTGTGTCCGGGCTGCGGCAAAGCCGTAATCAAACGGACCGGGTACTTTATCACCCAGTACCATATCAAAGAAAACGCCTGCGCATTCTGCAAAACCCCCATTGCAGGCCGGTGGAGCGCGGAAAAAAAGAAACAGAACCCGGGCACTGCTGAGAAAAAAAAATAACCGCTGCCGATCCACACCCTCACTTTACAGCGCGCACACTCACGCTGCCGCCGCGTTTGAGAAGAATCAGGGGAGATTCGTAAAGCGGAAACGCATCCAGCTTGCGATTGTTGGTTGAGCGGATCGCGGCGGCGTTTTTCTCTCCGATCCAGCGCAACCGAAGACAGGTTTTATCTTCGTTCCAGGTGATGTGGCGTGTGCCGTCGGAATGCGTTTCATTGATCGTCCATCCGGCAGCCGCTTGACTGAATTTTCTGAGGCTGCCGACCGTATCCACGGTCGCAATCCGGATCACAAACCCGCATGAGAGATTGTTTATACCCACCTTTTTCTTCGGTCGGTAGCAGACCAGGCCGTGCAAACAGACACCGACCTTTTTAGTGGGAAGGAGCGAATAGCCGCGCGGAACAACCGTTGACGGGTCATTCGGGGCAACGCCCAGACAGTCGAGCAGGCGGATGGCAACGCACGTCTTCCCCACGCGCCAGGCAATGACCGTACCAGGTTTGGGCTCCATCCGGTTCCGCGTATACGGCCTGCCGTTTACCAGAATCTCATCCAGCATTCCACCCGGTGTTGCCCCGCCGTCAGAGTCCTGGCCTTCGCGCGGCTCAATGACCAGCCGCATGTATCCGTTCTGCTTTCGTCCCTTGAGATCCGCTTCATACAGGACAATCGCGCGCGGTCCTTCCTGATGGTGTGCAAACGTAATGGGGCCGCGTATCCGTGAGTCCGGATCAACGGCAGGAACCGGGCGGATAAAGCTGGCCCGTTCCTCTGCTTTGGAACCCGCATACGTAATCTTAAACGGAATTGCCTGATCATTGGTGGCCCGGTAGCCGGTTTGGGTTCCCAGTGAGAACTCGGGCACCATGTAAAGAGACCGGTCCACGCGTTCATGTTTATGCTCCCAGCACGGATGGCTTGCCCGCAGCGACAATGGCGTCTGTTCAGTCTTTTGTGCAAAGAGCCGGATTCGTTCCGGCACCCGGTAGCTGTTTACAGCAAAATTGTATTCAAACGCCCGTTTTTCTCCGCGCAGTTCACTGCCGCACTGCTTGTATACAAGAAACGAAACCAGCGACTTTCCATTCAGACGGTCTCCTGGATATGCCCGGCTGTGCGTTCCCGCACCAATGCCCGCCTGCCAGTGCCAGTTCTGAAAGATGCCGGCGTACAGGAAATCAAGCAGCTGTCGAGTTTTACTGCGAAGCGATTTCGCGGATTGGGGTGCGTACGCCCAAATAAACTCCAGTGCATAGACATTCACCGCAGCGTAGCACGGACTGTTAAACTCGTTGATCCCGTTCCGTGAAACATACGCAATCCACTCCTCCAGGCGTTTCTCAGCCTCTGTGAGCAGTGCGGGCTGCTCAAGTACCCGACCAATCATCACAAGCGAGGCAGCCTTCAAAAACCAGATATTGTCGTAATGGACCGGGCCGCTGTGCCTGCGCACAGCTGTAAGGCAGAGCGGCAGCGCCTTGTGCAGCCGTTTCGCGGTTTCCTCGGTCAGCTTGTCTGCATGTTCAATCAGGTAATAGGACAGCCAGGGAGACATGAACGCAACCGCGTTCTGGTCGGTCGGCCGTTTCTGATCATGCCACCAGATGAAATTGCCGTACCATCGCGTGCCCTTGTCTCTGAGCCACTGATGGTCAAGCATGGCATGGATGATTGCATTGGCGCGGGGGATGTCATCGCGTCCCTTCCGGTCCGCATCAAGCAGCGCTCCGGCGTACTCAGGGCTATGCTGGGCGATGTTGATCCGGCCGTCAAACATGTCATCAGTCCGACGCACAAGCTGGTGTTTGTTGTCGTAATACTTGTCTCCGTACGCAAGAACACCGTTGCGGATAACGCGGAGTCGTTTTTCAAATTCACTGTCTTCTGCTGTACATGTCAAGGCTGCCATCATCAATCCTCCAATGACCAGGAATGTTTTTGTTTTCAGTGTGTTCATTGACCAACCCAATCCTGCATAGTAGTGTTACCCTGCAAATAAATTTGCAGGATACGCCCTGTTTGTAACCGGAGCGTATAATAATGTAGTAATGGCCTACGTTTTTTCCTGCACCTTGCAGGGATATGTATTAAACAGCAAATCATGCCACATTCGCCTGTCTTTTCTAAACCATACCATTGGGCAGCTGACAAAGAAAAGAGCACAGGAAATAAACGAAAGTATACATCGCAGCAGTGCCTTGAACAACGACACCCTTTCTTTACCGGAAATCACGACGTATCCTGTTATCGCCTGTCCCAACGACTGTCGCTGTCGATAGACCGGTAAGGCAAATAAAACAAGTAATCCCATAATACTCATAATCAGGATTGATTCAATAATTATATCGGTTGAAACGCGATGAAACCGGGCAAATGACCATGCAAAACGTCCGGTGCGTATTCCTTCAACCAGCAACGACACCAATGCTGAAACCGCAACCACAACAATCAGGTTGAGCAGGAAATCAATCAGAAATGCAATAAATCGTTTGAACAAACCAACAGGGACGCCTGCATCTATTTCAGGTCTTGGACGTTTATGTACGCAGATCAGAACGAAAACACTAAAGGCAAGTGCTATGACCGTATCAACGGAAGCATCGGCAAGAATAACATATTGTGTTTGCGATACGGCAATATTCACTGAAGCACCACCGAATGTAAATATGCAGATAAGCGCACAGATAAAGAGTAAGAAAAGAATATATTTATTGGTCATGGTTTCTCTTTCTTTAACTTCCGAAAATCATCGTAGCATTCACGGACCTTTTCAGCGCATTTAAGTATAAATGGCGCCCTTCCGCCAACACATCGCGTTCAGGAACCGATCTTTTAATTTCCGGCAAAGCCGGTTTATCTCTCTTTCATTATCACTGATTATCTTGTTGTAATCCGGTTTGTTCATTCATATTTGCTTTAATCAAGTGATCATTTACCCATGAACGGAGCCCTTTGCTCCTGAAAGTGCCATAGTAAGAAGTAAAATTTCCGAACTTTACGACGATATCCCCGATAACACTCTCCGGGAAACGGGGATTAAGGTGAAGTTCGAACTGATGACTGGGTCCGGTAATAACCACATACCACGAATCACTATAACGGGGATGATTGGGTGAGTGCCCTTGAGCATCTGCTATGCCTTCAGCAAATGCCTTGAGTGTTTGTGGATCCGTAATACGTATAATACATTTCCTTTTGTGTTTGTCAAAGACTTCAATTCGTTTCAGGTTTTTGGATTTCAATTGCCGGATTCTTTCAAGGTTTCTCATTTCTCTTTGCATTTGAGGTAAATCAAATCCAAAGGCTATAATGGTCATTACGAGTGAAAGAAAACCAAGAGCACATGTCAGGCCGATCCAATCTCGATCTGCTGGCTTTGACCGGATATGCCACACTACACCGAAGACAAAGCCTGGAAACGTTCCTGCAGTTCCGCCAAAAAAAGAGTTTTCGAACCAGCTATAATGAGGTCTAAGCAAAATGCCAATGACGCTTCCTGCAAGTTGACCAAGAACCATGGCTACAACAATCCGCCAGACAGGTTTGAAATCATTTAATCTACATGGTTTGTTATTCATCTTTTTTTCGTGTTTTTCGTTTATTTCGTGGTTCTCAATTATTTAAAGCAGTACTTTGTGCCCTGCGTGGTTTATATTTTATCAAACTTTTTTCCGCCTGTGGGCGGATCAAAAACATGGCTCTGCCGACCTTTCAATCTTTTCAAAAAAGCGAACTTAAATAATCTGTACTCAGTCCAGTTTGCGGAGGATTTCCATGTAGGTCTGAAATGCAGCATTGGGTTCTTCAAACCGGTCCATGTATATCTTCTGCAGCGCCTTGATGGAAATTCGCTTTCCCTTGACTGCTGAATAGAGCCGTTTGCCCAGCATATACCCCAGCTGCGTGCTTACGGTCCGCGGCAGCATGGAGCGGCTCGAATAGAGCTTGTTGAATGCCTTTCGGAATTCTGAAGGTGTGTCGTGTTTTTTCTCCAGCGCTTTATGGCGGATGATAAATCGTGCGGTCTTGAGTCTGCGTTTTGCCTCAGCGCTTCGGCATTCACTGCCGTGGGCCCGGACAAAGTGCTTGAGAGAGGTAAGAGAATTGACCTGGCGCTTGGGAACAATCAGCCGCGAGCCGTAGAACCCCAGACATTCCGTGATCACACGGATATAAAACCGGTCAAAGGCACCGGCCGGTCTGGATGGGAATCCCCGCAGTGTGGCATGGACAAAGTGAGCGGCCTCTTCCGCGGCCATGGTCAGGCTGGAATTGGGCAGATAGATGATGTATCCGGGGGCATTGTCGTTCATAAATTCCAGCAGGAATCCTTCGCTGGCAGCGATCTTTTTCCGAACCATGGGAAGCATGTGACGGAGCCGTTTATCGCTTTCAATCCTGCGCATGAAGTCGAGGTCTTCGGCATAATAGACGGACAGATTCTCCAGTGCATCCTCAGGGCACGGCACATCAATAAAGTCACAGATCGTACAGACCAGGTCGGGTATGGTAACGGAGGTTCCGCTCTGGATCTCTTCCCACGCGCCCCGGATCGGATAATACGCATCTGCGTCATACTCCAGCCAGTTGATGTAGGACTGGAGTTTGTTGACCGGCGTGGTGGTCATGATGCAGAAGCTGTCCTCGCTGATCCGCAGGATATCCTTGTCTTCTTTTTCCTGCTCGGCCAGCTGCCAGTAGAGGTCTTCCACATTTTGATAAATGATGGTGCGTTTCAGAACCACGTCAAACACCTTGAGACGCTTTTCCACACAGGACGGAAGATGGCAGGGCGCGATATGAAAGTCGCCGTCCATCACGTAAATCAGATGATCCGGATACCGGATCGCGGCCTTACCGATAATGATGGAGGAATACTCGTCTCTGGCTTTGAGATAATTCGCTGCACCGGTCTGGTCGGAGTTGATCCCCAGCACCGGAATGTTCTTTTTTTTGCAGAAGTCCAGCAGCGGTTTCCATTGCGACCATTTGAAGCGCCACTTATTGTTGTAGTCAATTTGCCGGAGAAACGCGGACTGGGTCATCTTCCCGGCCATAAACCGGTCAATCCATTTCTGGTCGCTGCCGTAAAGCATTTCCAGACAGAGAACCGGTTTGCGGTGTTCACAGATATCCTTGAGCACAACCAGGACCGAATGCTGGGATGCCCGCAGCGTATGATAATCTCCGTGATATACAATATCACTTTCCTGGATCTGTCGGAAGAATTCCTGACGATTGGAGATGCGGTTAAAGGTCTGGACATATCCGGCGTAATCCCGCGCGTACCGGTTGAGCTTCCTGTCCGGAACCAGGCTGTCCCGGATGCGCTTGCGATTCTTTCTGTAATTGGCTTGCTGGTATTCCAGCAGCTCCTCTCGCAGTGGCATCGAACGACCCTCTTGAATAAAGGAATATATTCCCTGATTTTACTTTCTGCATACAGATACTGCAAGGGTTAAAACAAGATTCCATGTAATTTTGCCGGCGATTCTTCTCCGAATACATTTTGAAGAAAAAGAGCTGATAAAACAATTGGGTGATCGGTATTTGGCTTACAGGAAACAAACATGGTTCTGATCGTTAATTGTATTACCTGAATTTTGCACGTAAACACACTTTTCACGTTTGCCGATTCAAATTTTTGTCATCTCCTGACTTTTTCATTTTTTTTCTAAACTGATTTCATGTGGGTAATCCTCCTGTTGATTGTTCATTGATTGCGTGCAAAAAATATTTTGCACCATTCTCAACCCGTATTCCTGAGGGCTTCAAGACGGGTGCGATACTTAAACACAATCTTCTCTTTTCTCCTCTCGTCCATGTAATCCAAGAATTTTCTCAGCCCCGGCGCCCGGTCGTCATGACTCGAATAATAGATCTCGTTTTGGTTTGAATGCGATGTGATTTTCATTGGCAGGTAGAGCAGAATCAGCCTGGCATACCTTATCGTCCGAATGCTCATGTCGCAATAAGTAGACGGGCCTTCCTCATTGGGGCTTGATTCTTTGGCGCTTGTCTGCGCAACGAGCTTGATCCAGCGCCACAGATTATACGCGAGCATGACAATTTGAAAATACGCGTGATTGCTGTGAAATTTCTTCGAAGGAATAGCACAGATACCTTCCCGCTGCGACTCTCCGATAAGATTTTCACAATCGGCCCTCTTATCGTAGCACTCGATCGCCTTGTGCGGACGCTTATCAAGGTTGGTCGAAAAGACGCGGTATTTGTATTCAGGACCAAAAAACGTCAATTGACACTCCTCCTTCTTCGCAGGCGGAACAACAATCCGCATTGCAACAAAGCGTTTGGCCATACTCCAACCCATGGACTGATGCATGCATTCATTATATTCATGTTTGCCCGAACGATACCACCCGTCCTCGGGAAAGTCCGGGGTGCATACTTTGTTGGCAAAAATATACTGATACCCTTTCTCTTCGCAGGCAAGAATGGACTCTTTGCCGATAAATTCGCCGTCGCCACTCACAAGTATATTCCGGACACAATTGGGAAGGTATCTGTCGAAACTTCGGATGAGCTTGCCAACTTCATCGTTGGTGATGGTTGTTCCCCGACGCATGCTGCCGCAGAGGTACTCCCGTGTCTGCGCAATGAAACATAAAACCGGACGTAAGCCCTTTTTCCCGCGATGCTTTGTGTTGTGTCCTTTTCGGCTGCCGGCAACATCGCCGTAGACCGTGGCAACGGTTGTGTCGATATCGATGCGAACGGACTTCAGAGACAAACCGCAGAGTTGCCATACGCGGCAGCGTAATGCAGCGCCGAATTCAAGCAGAGACCGGGACTGATTGAGCCCCAGGGAGCGTACGTACCGCCAGAACGTGCTGACTGCTGGAAGTACAGCGACGCCTAAAATGCCACACAGTGCCGGGTCTCTTCGTACATAGAGAATATGTCCTACCCGGTTGAAGCCGATAAACAGGAGCATCAGCAATCCGTAAATCATCTTGTAGCATCCCAATTTTGTCTTTCTGGCGGGGCTCTTGTAATGGGACTCAAATATATTCTGGAAATCGAGAATGTCGAGCAATTTTACAAGTGCTGTTATGCCTCCGAAGGCACTTAGTTGCTGATTGCAGAGTCCATGCGGCGTATCAGGCCCTATTTTACAGGGCAGAGCGGCCGATTGATTTTCCCCTTGATTTATGCGTGTTCTGAGGGTATTATGATTTTTGTTTTTAACCATCCGGGTGTCCTCCTTGAAATAAGGTGATTACTGATTGAATACCAGAAAAAACCTTATTATAAGCGGTACCCGGATGGTTTCTATAATTCTTTTTGTCCAAATCCTGGATCTTGGTGAAAAATTAAGGTAATAACAGAAAATAATTGATTATTGATTTGCCAGAAATATAATGGGCTCGTTTTTTCATCATTGCGGAGGGTGTGAACGAGTGAAAAATGTACTGAAGGTGCTGTGCCTGTTTTGCTTTCTTTATCTTTTCTTTCTGAGTATAGGACTTATCGGATCCGGGTTCAAGGGGCTGGGCAATGAGGCTGCTCAGAAAATCATTGAGGTAACTTCCAGTCCATTTGTTGCCCTCTTTATAGGTATACTTGCTACAAGCATGGTCCAGAGCTCTTCGACCGTAACATCCATGATTGTTTCGATTGTGGGGGCTGGCATACTGCCTGTTCATACTGCGATTCCAATGGTAATGGGGGCCAATGTCGGTACCAGCGTCACGAATACATTTGTCTCAATTGGTCATATTACTCGAAAGGGAGAGTTCTCCAAAGCCGTACACGCCGCCACGGTGCATGATATCTTCAACATTCTCTCTATTGCCGTCCTGTTTCCTCTGGAAATGTTGACTCGGTCTGTGTTTGGTGTCGGTCTTCTGGAGAAGGCAGCAGTGTCTTTCAGCAACTTTCTTGGAGAAGGAACTGATTTTAAATTCAAGAGTCCTGTTAAATTAATTATCAAACCGGTCATCAGTCAAATCAAGCATTTTCTGGGGCAGCTGAATCTTTCTTATAATGTCAGCGGAACGATCTTGATTGTTACTGGCTTTATTATTATGTTCCTGGCATTGTTTTTAATTGTAAAATTAATGAAATCCCTTGTGATTGAGAAAATTGAAGTTCTTTTTGATAAGGTAGTTGGCAAAAAGCCTTTTCAGGGACTTGTGCTGGGAATTATTCTCACCGCCATTGTCCAATCCAGCTCCATTACCACAAGCATCATGGTGCCGATGGCTGCCGCTGGAGTGATTAATATCTATCAGGTGCTTTCCATTACACTTGGGGCTAACATTGGTACGACTGTAACAGCATTGCTGGCTTCATCAGCAAGTGGACCTGCCGGCGTTTCAATTGCCCTGGTTCATTTATTCTTCAATATCTCCGGATGTTGTATTTTCTGGCCCGGTCATAAAGGTGGGAAGCTTCCTGTTTACCTGTCAGAGAAACTCAGTCTTGCCGCTGCCAAACGCCGGTATATTATATTTATTTATGTCCTGGTTTTGTTTTTTCTGCTTCCTCTGATGTTGATTCTGATTGACAAATATCTAATCTGAGCCTCGAAAGGATGGTGCTGCATCATGCTTAAGAAAATTATTAAAGCCTGGAAATCCGAAGGGCTGCTGGTTGAAATATTCAGTAAATTTCAGGCAATGCTCGAAGAAACAGAAGAGATGTTCGAGACGGTTTACGCAATTGTGTTTGAAAAGAAAGAGGTAGACTTGAATAAGAAACTCTTCAAAACGGATATCCATGTGAACAAGGCAGAACGTAAAGTCCGGAAGAAAGTCATAGAACATCTTGCGATCCGTCCTTCAACGGATATGCCGTCTTGCCTGATTCTGATGAGCATTGTTAAGGATACCGAGCGGATTGGCGATTACTGTAAGAACCTCTATCAGGCCTATCAGCTTTCCGGAGAATCTGAAATCCTCCCTGAATATCAAGAACCGCTGCGACGTATGCATGAGCAGATCGCCTCTTTATTTAAGGAAACAATGAATGCGATCCATGAACACTCCGAAGAATTGGGTAAAGAGGTTATCATCAAACAGTCTGAATTGTCCGACGAATGCGACAGCCTGATCAAAACGATTGCAGCTTCCGGTAATCTCGATAATTCAAAGGCCGTAGGCTATGCACTGATGTGCAGACATTACAAGCGGATTGCATCACACCTTGCAAATGTCGCTTCATCCGTAGTCGTGCCGGTGCATAAGATTGATTTTTATTATGAAAGAGGAGACGATCAGAAGAAACATTATATAAAATAGGGTTAATCATCCTCAAGCTTGTATCCAACACCGCGTACATTCTTAATCAATTTCCCAACGTTTCCCAGCTTGTCGCGCAGGTTCCGGATGTGAACATCGATGGTCCGGTCTACGACAATTTTTTCGTGCCCCCAGAGGCGATCCAGAATCTTATCTCTGGAAAAGACCCAGCCTTTCTTCTCCGCCAGAATTTGCAGTACCCGGAATTCTGTAGTCGTCAGGTGCACAGGATTGCCGCTGACAAGCACCTCATAACGGGCCAGATCAATAACGAATTCATCACCGATAACCAGTTGCTGCATGTTTCGGTTGGGTAAATCATGACGTCTGCGTATGACGGCCTTGATTCGTGCCAGCAGTTCTTTGGGTGAGAATGGCTTGGTCACGTAATCATCGGCACCCAGTTCCAGTCCGATAACCTTGTCGGATTCTTCCCCTTTGGCTGTAAGCATAATAATTGGAATCTGGGCAGTGTGATCATTCTGTTTTATCCTTTTGCAGACATCAAGTCCATCCATATCCGGAAGCATCAAGTCAAGGATAATCAGCTCGGGAAGGGTGTCGCCCAGAAAGGTAAAGAAAGACTCCGCATTGGTAAATCCCCTGACCTTAAAATTGGCTTTTTCCAGATGAAGGGTCAGCAGCTCCAGAATGTCCATTTCATCATCAAGCACTGCGATCAGCTTTGTGTTCTTTTTCGTAGATGGTGTGTCATTCATAAGCATCTCCTGTTGGGCATTAAGCGCTGCTGTCAACCGGTTAGAAGTTTCATGCCGGACCGAGTCAGACTGAGAAAATCATTGAGCGATTTAATGCGAAGCAGCCCTTTAAAAATAAAACGCGGTCTGAAATAAAAACGTTTATACATTTTGCGGAGCATGTCAATCAGCTCCGGTCTACTGAAGTGTTCTTCCCAGACTCCGGGCGTGAATCCAGGTTCAGGTTTTTCAGCAAAGGCTTTCCAGCTGTCCTGTGGAATAATGCCTTTTTCGAGTCCGATTCGATACAGCTCGGTTCCGGGAAAAGGAGTCATGACTGACAGGTGAATATAGTCCGGACGGATTTCCTGCATGAAATCGGTTGTTTCCTTGATTTCTTTTTCTGTTTCACCAGGACAGCCGATAATGAAATACGCAAAGGAGGTGATGCTGATTTTCCGGCAGGCCTGGAATGCATGTCGGACTTGATCTTTGGTAATTCCTTTGCGAAGATTTTCCAGGATCCGGTCACTGCCGGACTCGACTCCCAGGTGGATTCGTTCACATCCTGTCGATTTCATCAGTTTGAGCAAATCATAATCAACTGTGTTTACGCGTGCTCGTACATCCCAGATAATATTCAGCCGGCGTCTGCGGATTTCAGTGCAGATATCAACGACTCTCTGACGATTCACTGTAAATGTATCATCCAGGATGAAGGCTTCTCTGATTCCCAGGCGGGAAATCGATTCCATTTCATCGACAACAGACTCTGAGCTTCTGCACCGAAAGGATTTACCCAGATGCGGTCTGTCACAGAAAATGCACTGGTAGGGGCACCCTCGGCTCGTAAACATGGTAGTAATCGGTTTGAATGCAGAGACCGGGGAAAAGTATTGAGTGAAATCCGTCAATTCCCGGGCCGGAAACGGCAGTGAATCCAGGTCCTCTATCAGGGGACGGTTCCCCGTATGCACAATCTCTCCGCAACGGTTAAAGACAAAACCGGGAATATCATCCGGTTCATGGGATTCCTGAATGGCATTGAGAAGATCCAGCAGAGGGGCTTCACCTTCACCAAGAACAACATAATCAACCCCCTGGAGTCGAGCAGACTCATACGGATATATGTTTACGTGTGGGCCACCCAGGAGAACCCGGATGGATTCGTTGTGGCGCTTGATAATTTGAATGCAGTTCACCACATCCAGCAAATTAAAGGAGAGTGTATGGAGACCGACTGCATCCGGCTGAAAATGGTTGAGCGTTTTATGCAGGCCCGCGTAACCGCCTTCGACTTCCGCATCAAAAATCTGAACAATATGTCTGGAATGCTTCTTAATATACGCCGCAAGATACAGCAGTCCCAGCTGAGGGTAGCAGCCGCGCTGTTCTTCGACAAAATCCGGAAGATTGGTACTGAGCATGTTATTTGTGGGTGGATTAATCAGCAGTATTTTCATGATTTCGCTCAACAACAGTGTTTGAATGATTTTTGCTGAAAAGTCCGAGAGTAAGTGGCTCGGCTTCAGGCAGATCAAGTCCTAATGCCAGGATGTAGGTACGTAGAAGCTTCCGGTCCTGCGGTTCCCATCCTCCATTTCCGTCAGAAACAAGGTGATGGTGAATCTGATCGGTAAGATTCCAGTCTCTATGGGTGATGTTGTCAAAATAATAATCCGTTGTTCCAGCATAGCCGTACCAGCGTGATGCGCCGCACCACCGGTTTACAAAATCACGGTCTGACCCGAAATAACCGACCTTTTTACATGCCTTTGCCATATGAGAGATGAGTTTTTGACTGTACGTTTTCCTGTTTCTCAGCCTTCGCGGACGATCTTCCGGATCCGGTACTGACCGTCCGGCCCGGATGGGACTGCCGGTTAGAATACAGCCCTCCAGAGTGAGATCCGGTGATACAAAGAGTGCTTCTGCAAGCAGCTGGACGCCGGCGCTGTGAGCAAATACATACATGGGGTCGTTTGGATGCGTTCGGGATAATTCGTTAAGGTACGCTGCAAGTTTGTACCGGGTATGCTTGATGTGCCCGGAGAAATTGCACGCATTTGAATGCCATATAAAAACATGATATCCCCATGGTGTCTTGCCTGTCCTGTTGTTGTATTCCGCATGAAAGCAGGCCTTGAGTATATCTCTTCCTGTGGGTGACAGCCATATCTTAACAACATTTGTGAAATGGAATGACATCCCGTGGCGCTTATAGGGATCAATCTCAAAAAGATGTCTCATATGGACAAGGGCCTCTTCATAGATCCCGTCGCAAAGTGCATTTTCCAGGAGATTCTTTCGTGGATCCTGCAAGTCGGCAGACAATTCGACGGCTTTTCTCCAGAATTCAGCTGCACGAACCTTCATACCAAGAGCCCCGTAACCATTTCCCAGTTCAGCCAATTGGCGAGCGTTCAATGAAGGGCCGAATGCGATGGCATTCAGAACCTGCAGCGAATTCTCTTTATTTCCTTTGAAGAGTTCCTGTGCCGCTTTTTTTATAGAAATTGTCTGTGCTGCACTTTTTGATGAAGGCAGGAATACCAGAAAAGAAATACATATTTTCAGTATTAATTTCATAAGCGAGTCTGTGAATGCTTACTGTCCTTAGAGACAGTGCCCTTTCAAAAGAAATGAATTAGTGCGCGTTCAAAAGAGCCGGCTGAGGCCTCAATCCGGTTGATTCAGGCAAGTGTTTCCTCAGTGCATCTAAGATGACAGTATTACCGTTTACTTTTTCCGGATAGGTGTTGCTGCGAAATACCTCAGCCTGGTCAAGAAACTGGGTGAGTGTTTTCGGATCCAGATCGTCCGTCCTGCACCAGTCGCCGGCTCTGCTTTCCTTAAGAAAATGCGCATTGATGAACTGCTCGAAGTTCAGTGGTTCCGGCATGGCCAATACAGGTTTTTTCAGGTAGATGGCCTCACCGACCAGCTGATTGCCTGCATTGCAGATCAGCGCGTGACAGGAGGCCAGGTCTGCAAGAAAACCATCAATGCTGATAGGACGGTAATGCAGGTTCCCGTCTGATTTTTTTTCGCCAAGGCCGTATATAAAAACATCTCTGTCGCAGCTTTTTAATGCACGAATTATATTATCTGATGCAAAGCGGCGAATGTAGCAGAGCAGATGCTCACCAGAAGGGTGATCGGTGGACAGCACTTCCGGGCGCAGCATGATACCGGCCTGAATCACATTAGAGTATTCCGGCTTGAGTGGGGGAAAATAGAATGTAGAGACAATCATGTCTGCCTGTCCAGAGTAATACTTCTTTACAATATATGACATGGTCCGGGTTTTGTTGCGCAGCCACCTTGGAAGGCCTGAAAGATCATTTACAACAAGAAAGTGCTGATGATCAAGGCTTACAAACGGGATCCCATGACGCCTGGCAGCCCTGGGAAGAGAGGGTTCAAAGTCAGTGATTACAAGGTCAGGAGAATACTCTTCGAAAAACAAGTCCAGCTCTGATGCAATCTTGTGCCAGTTGAGAAGGTACCGTGTGCCTTCCCTGCACGTCTTGAAGTAACTGAGTTTTCCACGGGAATAGTAAAAATTCAGCCCCCGAAGTTTGATGACGCGAACGTTTGTATCTTTGTACGCTTTGCTGAGCAGATCGTACGCGTGATGCGGAGAAAAGAGAAAAATATCGTGCTCATTCTTTAGGTTTTCGACAACCGTTCGAACGCGCGTTGCGTGTCCCCTGCCTTCACCTGACATGCCGTAAAAAATAGTCCCCATCGTTCAATATACTCCAGCCGGAAAGAAGGTTGGTTACCTGTCATCATTACCTACATTAATGCGGATATATATGAAAGCGAGAAATGTTAATATTCGATTAATATTGCATTTGTTTTTTATTAATTTTGCCTGTTAATGCGATAGATAATAATTATCTTAAAATTAACGGTACCTTTATCTGTTGCTAACGGTTCAGCGGTTTATTATTAAAAAACATGAACCATTATTTTGGATCGAGGACATGATGAATACTATTCAGGAAGAACTGTTTGTTGAAGGGCGTGAGTACTTACGTAATGACTGTAAAATGAAATTTGCTGATCTGCACGTCCATACATCGTGTTCGCGAAAAGATGTGTTGCCCGTGGAATCACTGGAGCCGGAATCGCTGTATCGGAAAGGCCTTGATTTGGGTCTGGATTATATCGTTTTTACAGATCATGATACCATGGACGCCTATGATATCATCGGTTGGGAAAGGGAAAAACTCGTAACCGGTGTAGAATTTTCGCTGAAAGATCTGTATCGTGTCGGACATACCATTCATATTAATGTATACACCCTGTCCAGAGAACAATTTGAAGATCTGACAGCGCTGCGGAATCAGGCGGATATCATGACATTTACCGAATACTGCCGAACATGCGGACTGCCTTTTATGTACAACCATCCTTTCTGGTTTGAATCCGGTGAAACGCCGAACATATCGATCATCCCGGATGTCTGCACACTCTTTCCGGTAGTGGAATACAATATGCATCGCATCCAGAGCAAGAATCAATTTGCTCTGGCGCTTGCTGAAAAATATAATAAAGGCATTGTTGCTACAACCGATACCCATATCGGAGAGATCGGAAAAGCATTGACTGCAGCTCATGGAGAGACGTTTACTGAGTTCTTTAACAAAATTGCTTCACGAAAATGTCACCTGTTGAAACAGGACTGGACCATGGACAACTTTCTGGAAGAGGTGGACTCCTGGATTGACCGGCTTTATGAGATGGCCAGTGATGATTCCATGGAAACAAAACTGGCAGACAATCCAATGATTTACAAAGTTCGAAAACTTTTCACACAGCCGACGTTGAACTGGTTCCCTCGTCTGATTCAGCAGACCAAACGGAAGTCTCTTCGGCCATTTATCGAATTCTATTTCTGGCTTCAGGGCCGTGAAAGCCGACAGATTAACAATCGCCTGGAATTATTCAGTCTCAATTGATATCCCATTTCCATTTCCATCTCCACGCACAGGGGTTGTGCAGCGATTACAGGTGCATAGAAAAGACTTTATCCCTGCTCAGAATATGATATACTCATACATGAGTGTGATCGGATGACGATCTGCTCTTTCTCTTTTGTCATGTACAATCACGATTGGAGATACGATCATGAAATGCATCGAGTATGGTGAACGCTGTGGACATCAGGTGGCTTCAGTCAGTATAGGAAGCATGAGGTTTCCGGTTGATACGTTGGATTCAGTTGAGCTGATTCGTCACGCCATTGACAGCGGCATGAGGTACATTGATACAAGCCGGGGATACGGTGAGAGTGAATTTGTACTTGGAGCAGCACTTCGTGATGGTTACAGAGAAAAAGTAATTCTTTCCACCAAGTGGGCTCCCTGGATAAAGATGGTTCGGCAGGACGATGACACGTCTGAACGCCGGGTGCGCAAACGGATTGAAGAGTCATTGACTCGTCTGGGTGTCGAGTATCTGGACTTTTATCAAATCTGGAATATCAACAGTAAGGAAAACTGGGAAAAGGCGACACGAAAAGGCGGTATGCTGGATGGAATTAAAGGAGCCATGGAGGATGGACTGGTTCGTCACACGGGTATGACCACGCATGACAAACCGGAAAACCTGTTGACGTACCTGGATCAGGCAGAATGGTGTGAGATTATTCTTCTGACCTACAACCTGCTGAATCAGGAGTATGCGCCGGTACTGGAAAAGGCAAAACAGCTTGGGATAGGAACCGCTGTGATGAATCCGGTCGCCGGGGGAAAGCTCAGTGAAGCGAGTCCGGTGCTGATGACGTTAGCTGAAGAAGTAGGGGCCGTATCCGTTCCTGACCTTGCCGTTCGATACGTGCTGTCCAACCCGAATGTGGATACGATCCTGTGCGGTATGACTCGTATGAGCGATGTGGATGACACGATTGAGTCTGCAGAGCGGGAACGTTTTACCAGCGAACAGCTGGCAGCAATTCATGAGTTTATGGGCAAATTGACCCGAAAGAACTCCCGCGCCTGTACAAAATGCGGTTACTGCGAGCCCTGTCCGGAGGGGGTGCGGATCAGTGATATTCTCACAGCAGTCTACGAAGATAAAATTCTTGGGTTTAAGGAGGGGGCAAGAAAGATATATCAGCGGGCTACCCGTGACGTCAAACCGGATGCCTGCCGTTTGTGCGGCAGGTGTGAGTTGAAGTGCACGCAGCATATTCCCATTATTCGTGAATTGAAGAACGCGATGGACGAATACGGCGACAAGGGCTGATTCGTTTCCTGACGCATAAACATATTCGAGTACGAGGCTCTTCGATGTTTCTATTTAAGAAAATTGCCGCTCAGTTTCTGTTTCCATGTACATTTTTATGCCTGATACTTGGCGCTGGTGTTTATTTGATGTGGCGTCGGAAAGAATCCAATGTCGGGAAAGCGATCATAACCGCAGGTGTTGTCCTGATGATACTTCTTTCCTATTCCCCGATTCCATCTGTGCTGCTTCGATCCGTGGAAAATGATTACAAGCCCTTTTCCGTACATGATACACGACTGAAATCCGTTCGGTATATTGTGGTGCTCAGCGGCGGTGGCTCTGCCGACAGCAGCCTGCCCGAAGTCAGTCGGCTTGCAGGCAATACGCTGGTTCGGCTGGTGGAAGGGGTTCGGCTCGTTAAGAAAACATCGGACTGCAAACTGCTGCTTTCCGGGAGCAGCGTCATGGGCGCTAATCCTGTTGCTCAAATGATGGCAGATGTGGCAGAAGACCTGGGCGTCGAAAGAAACCGAATGGTTATCGAGAGCGACTCGCGTGACACCAAAGACCAGGCCCGGTTAATCACAAAAATGATTGGAACCGATGCGTTTATTCTGGTTACGTCTGCATCCCATATGACGCGGGCTGTTTACATGTTTCAGAAGCAGGGAGCCAATCCCATTCCGGTCCCGATTGGACATCTTGTGCGGAGGGGGAAGGGAATTTCTCCATCCGCTTTCTTCCCGTCGTCATCCAACCTCTTTAAGGCAAAGACAGCGATTTATGAATACGGTGGAATGGTCTGGGCATATCTCCGCGGGTACATATAACCGTTGTCACGATTCCGGCTTTTACTTGCCCTTTGCCCGTGCCTTGTGTGACTTCACCCGAATCCTCTTGTTTAAATTCGGATGCTTCTTCATGAATGCGTTGTCTTTTCGTATCTCATCCGCGATTCCAGGATGTTTCTGAAGAAAGTCTTTGTCGCTGAATACTTTTTCAGCCAGTTTGGGGTGCTTGTTTAGAAACTCTTTGTTTTTCCACAACGCGTTAACAAGGGACTTGTCCTTGTAGAGCAGCTTGTTATTGTTCAGCAGGTGCTCGGCAACTTCCGGATGCTTTTCCAGCCATCCCTTTCGGCGAAGCAGGGCAGCTGCCAGTTTGGG
Organism: uncultured Planctomycetota bacterium; assembly: GCA_964524955.1. Lineage (GTDB taxonomy): Bacteria > Planctomycetota > CAZGEP01 > CAZGEP01 > CAZGEP01 > CAZGEP01. The sequence continues at coordinate 53,893 of CAZGEP010000006.1, forward strand.
ATGCTTCTGCAGGTATTCGGCAAGCTCTTCTTTGCTCAATTTCTTTTTGTCAATGAACTCTTTCAGCTTTCTTTCTCCACCACCTGAAACAGACTGATGATACGTCTTGATTTCTTCAGGAACAATGCTTCCGTCACCATCCTGATCCACATCCTCAAATTCCCATAATCCTTCAGCTGCCTTCTTTGGCTTCATGGCTGACCACTCATCCTTTGACAGCTTGCGGTCGTTGTTGGTATCCGCTTTTTTGAATCGATGAAGCCCCTTGTGCCTATGCCTGCCTTTTTCTTTGACCGGTTTTTCGCCATGAACGAATGGCACAAACAAACAAAGCAGCAGACCAAATCCAATAAAATACCAGTATTTTTGCTTCATCATTCAGCTCCTTTCCAAAAAAGTGATGTTTGAAAAATCCTTGCGGTTAATCGCATTTATGCTTATTATATAGTACGATCGGTTCAGGGTCAAGCTCCATTGTATTATTATTGCAAATGATATACCCAAATATTGCAAGAAGAATGCGATATCGCAAGTGACATTAATATAGAGGGATAGCAAGGCCGAGATGTTTTCATCAACTTTATCCGACTGTACTGGTGGTGAATATGTTAAAAACATTTACATGCACTTGTTTGATTATTTGACAGAGCCCGTGAAATAAGTCTTGAAGATAATCCACAATTTAATATGATAAACTCTTATTTACTATGATGATTTTCAGGAGAGATTCCTTGAGTTCAAAACAAAAAATGTCAACGCGTGCTGTTCATTCCGGGGAACTTCGGATCAAAGGCTCTGTAACGACACCTGTCTTTCAGACATCCACCTATTACTTTAAAAATACAGATGAAATTCGCGAGTATACTCAGGGAACAAGAGAACACTATGAATACGGCCGGTATGGAAATCCAACGCGCCAGGCAGCAGAACGTAAACTTGCAGATCTGGAAGGCACTGAAGACTGTGTTTTGTTCGATTCAGGCATGAGCGCAGTAACGTGTACGCTGCTGTCAAATGCGGAGAAGGGCAGGCACCTGATTATGACTGACGATGCCTACAAGAAGACGCTGATTTTTGCCGAAAAGGTATTGCCCCGGTTCGGCATTGAAAGCACCGTGGTGCCCATGGGAGATTACCAGGCCATGGCGGATGCGGTTCGGCCGGAGACCTGTATGATTCTTTCCGAATCACCCACCAACCCCTATCTGAATGTTGCGGATGTTCAGAAAGTGGCTGAAATCGCCCGTTCAAACAATGTCCTGTCTGCAATTGATGCCACGTTTGGCGGGCCGTTTAATCAACGGCCTTCTGAGTTTGGTATTGACTTTGTCATTCACAGCACCACCAAGTCCCTGGCCGGTCACAATGATGTGCTGGGTGGAGCGGTGATGGCCAAGAAGGACCTGCTGGATACCGTCCGCACGTACCAGGAGACCGTTGGCGGAATTCCTGACCCAAATGCCTGTTATCTGCTGATCCGAGGGCTTAAAACCTATGAACTTCGTATGGAGCGGCTCAATGCCAATGCCATGAAAGTGGCCCGCTTTCTTGAATCACATCCTGCCGTTGAGACAGTCTATTATCCCGGACTTGAGAGCCACCGCCATTATGACATTGCCAGAGAGCAAATGAAGGGATTCGGCTGCGTGGTCACCTTTGTCGCCAGGGGAGACCTGGAGCGCGCTGAACAGATATTAAACGGTTTTAAGCTCTGTCTGATCGGACCCAGTCTTGGGGGAACCGAAAGCCTGATTACGCATCCCGCTCTGGTTTCCTACTACGACTGTACGCCGGAAGAACGCAACCGAATCGGGATCGTTGATGGACTTTTCCGGCTGGCTCTTGGTGTTGAAGATTCGGATGATCTGATCGCAGACCTGGATCAGGCGCTTCGTTCATGAGAAATGCTAATCGATCTTATTGAGTATTCGTTTTGCAGCTCTGCATCGGTGCGGCGTATTGCATCACCAATATAAGCCGCATCCTCTTTGCTCAGGCATTCATGAAAAGCGATCATCATGTGTTGCTCCAGGGATGCCTCTGCCGTTGGACAGCATCCCGCGTATTCATACGGAGTCTCTGTCAAAGACCACGGGAGTCGGGATGAACCGAAGACCGTCTGGTCTTCAAACCATTTCTGATTGTAAATGATTGTGGTATACGTGGGCGCTGCCTGAACGCCTTTGTCTTTGAGCATGCCAGATACTTCCTGCTTGGTTTTGCCGCATCCGTTTGTATCAACATGAATCCTCAGAAACCACCAGGACGGGTTGCCGCTATCAAGGATCCGGCCGGGTGAGAGATGGTTCAGCCCATCCATTGCCTGGCGGATGACAGTCGCACTGGCGCGGCGCTCAGCAATCATCTCCGGCAGTCGCTGAAGCTGAACCCGGCCGATGCAGGCCTCGATTTCGGTCATGCGGTAATTAAGACCGGCCATAATATTCGTTGGGGAATCGGTTCCAAAAGGCTTGCCGCGATCAGCAAAGCTCTTGCATTTGTAGTACAGATCCTCATTATCGGTAATGATCATGCCGCCCTGTCCGCCGGATGTCATCTGCTTGCCGCTCATGACGCTGAATACGCCCATGTCGCCAAAGGTGCCAATCGGTTTTCCTTCCCACTCTGCCAGATGAGACTGCGAGCAGTCTTCAATCAGCGGTATATTCTTTTTCGCAGCTGTTTCAGCAATCGAACTTATATCCGCCGGTTCACCGGCAATGTGGCCAACAACAATGGCTCCGGTCCTTGGGGTGATTGCATCTGCAACGCTGGACGCTGACACATTAAAGGTTCCCGGTTCACAGTCGGCAAAGACCGGAATCAGGTTGAGCAGGACAACGGGCATGACAGCGCCGGGGTCTGTTATGGGGGAACAGATGACCTCTGCGCCAGGCTCCAGGCGCAGCGCCGCAAGTGCTGTATGAATGGACGCGGTTCCGGAACTGACCGCCGTACAATACCGTGAACCGTATGCGTCAGCAAATTCTTTTTCAAAGGCATCGACCTCAACCCCGCCGTAGCGATCAAAGGCAGCCCCTTTATCCATGGTTCGATCCAGTAATTCAATCAGGGCGTTTTGTTCGCGATCCGTAATCAGCTGTCGTTTGGGGAATTGAAAGCTCATGAAGGGTTCCTTATGTAAATATTATCTTAAATCTGAGAGAATTGTGTCAATGCATCCGCGTATCGAATCTTCCAGCACGGGCGTATACATGCCGCGACCAGGTTCGTATCCTCCCTGCTTGTACATCTCTGCTGTCGGAAGATAGAACCATGAGTAATCTCTATACGCGGCGCAGGCGAGAAACCGGTCAGCAACGAGCGAATGCGCATAGAGTTGATATTCAACGACCGTTTCAGAGGGGAAAGAGAGCAGGGATACATCCGGACCGATGTCCATCCTCTGAATGGTTGGATGTTTTTTGCGGCTCAGCCGTCGGAGCGCAAGCAGCTTGCGGGCAGACAGGAAGGCTGCGGCTTCAGTTTCAGCGTTTTTGAGTTCAGCGAGCAGCTTCTTTTCTGAAATTCCTGAAGCCACTGGCGGACAGAATTTCCTGCTTTTACAACAGATGAGACCAGGTTCCCTGGGTTCAAGGTATGTCAGATTCTTCAGGATTTCACTGCCAAGCGTCTGGCTGAGCTGTTTAAGGTTCTTTTCCTTTGAACCGGTTGTGTATTTGCCAAATGTTACATTTGCTCCGCAACCCGTAAAATACATTTGAACTGCGTCAGGATCGTCAAAGCGCTTTTCGACATAGCGGAGTGCGTACCCTGGTACATCGCCGCCGATCATATTGCGATGATACGCCACCTGAGGATGTGTGGCATAAAAGTGAAGTGCTGCGATTATCTGTCCGTTGCGTCCCCGGAAAGAAATCGTTCGCAGAAAGGGGTCAATAATACCAACCGGTTCTTTTCTCAGTTTTCGATCTCCGCACATACTGAACCGCATAGCCTTGACCGTATTGTCCGGGCTCAGTAGCCTGCGGTTTGCACCCAGCTTCTGTACACGCCTTTCCGCAGTTTCAATCCGCCGGACAGACTTCCATTTGCGGGGACGCAGAGCAGCTGTAACGCCTTCTGAAACCGTACGTTTCAGCTGTGACCAGTATTCGTTTGTCACATTGGGTTCGAATCCGGAGGAAATAACCAGATGATCTGTATCCCGTCCAATACACAGGGAATCGTGCTGATGAACCGCATGGAGATATACATTGGACGGACGGCATTCGGCTGCGGATGCAATCAGACGAGTCAGGTCTTCATGAGATTGATTGCTGATGCCGATCACATCTGCGACAGCCAGAACAACCGTGGATTTTCCATCATTCAGTCCAATGCCGCGCAGGTAGATGGGGGTATCCACCTTTCTGTTGACCCCATAAGCGATTGGATGACCTGCAGGAGGGGTGATATCGATCTTAAAGGGCGCAGCTTTCAGCGAGCTTTTCATGCTCTTTCTCCTTGAGTTGGTCAGCGTTTTCAGCAACTTTACGAAAACCAGCAGCATGCTGGCGGATGATTTCCGGTTGCATGTGTTTGAACCACGGAATCTGATACACCCGGTCAGAGGTGGATTCAGCTACCGGAAGCGTTCCCGGACCCTGGCGACAATCAACTTCCGCAAAGCTGGCCACAGTAGGAGTACCGAGATGGTAGATGTCTGCCTGGTGAAATACCGGATGTGTGTGCAAAGGAAAGTTCGGGGCTGCCCTGCAATGGGTTCCTTCTGCCTGGACAGCCTCAATAAACCTTGGCAGGGGCAGGCCGTCGAGTTCTTCGGATCGATAGAGTCCGACCGGGCAGTACCATCCGCCCATGGTGCAGTCACCCTTCGGGTCCACCCGGTGAGGCCGCAGTCCGGGGACACCTTCCAGCTGATCCCAGAACAAATTCATGGCATCCTGGATTTCCTGGATACGGCTGTTGTATGATTTGAGCTGCACACGGCACATGGCTGCGGACATCTGATGCATCCGGTGTTTAAACCCGCCCAGGGGGACTCCAGCGTATTTCTGCAGTTCAGGATCTGAGATACCGGCATCCGTCTGCCCGTACCGCGCCGATCCCATGCGTTCATAATGGCTGAATGCCACAGCACGCTCATAGATGGATCGGTCATTAGTAATCAATGCACCGCCTTCACCACAGGCAAGGCTCTTGCCTGTCATCAGGCTGGTACAACCCACATCACTCATGGTGCCGGCCAGTTGTTCCTTATACCGTGTTCCCTGGGCATGGCTGAAATCTTCGAGGATCTTCAGTCCGTGAGTTTTGGCAATAGAGCGGATTCGATCCATGTCCGCAGGGTGACCGTAGAGGTGAACAACGATCAGGGCTTTGGTGCGGGGGGTAATTCGGTGTTCGATATCATCGGGATCCATGCACAATGTGTCTGCATCGATATCACAGAACACCGGAACCGCATTCAGCATCAGCAACTGGGCGGCACTGGCCCAGTAGGTCAGAGAGGGGCAGATGACCTCATCGCCCTGACCAATACCCAGTGCGAACATGCCGCCGAGAATAGCAGATGTACCGTTGCAGTATCCCAATGCGAACTCTGTGCCATGGTATTCAGCCAGGTCCTGTTCCAGTTTGACGGTTACATCTGTACCGCTCATGGCTCTTCTTCGAAGAACATCAAGCACGGCTGCTTCATCTTCAGCTGTAATAATCGGCCAGTCAAACATCATTGGCGTTTCTTCTGTAACGCTCTTTGTGCCGTTCTTCAGTGCCAACGCAGACATAGTTTTATCTCCTACGAAATTAAAGTTTTATGACTTTTGCGTTTGACCAGGACCGGAGTGCTGGAATATGTATGTTTGTCCGGATGTGTATGAATGATCGTAATAACGCGTTTGACCAAACGGGGTACTGGAACCGAAAGCGTTGTGAGCGGGACATTGAATGCTTCACAGACCGTCAGACCGTCAAATCCGGTGACCGTAAGATCTTCAGGGATCCGAACACCCATTTCGATCAGGTCTGCCATGGCATACCCGGCGACCTCATCGTCATGAAAACAAACCGCCGTAATCTTTCCTGCGCGAAACAGTTTGTGAACCTGTTCAGCAAAGAAAGTACCCTTCTTGCGTAAAGGGATGCTGGAGCCTATGCGATCATTCGGCATCTTGACAAGGTGTATACCAGCCTTGATAAAGGGATCTTGTTCTCTGTAATCCGGTAGAACAATGTTCGTATGCCCGAGTCCTTTGAGAAATCGGGCCAGGACCCTGTCCCCCTTGAGCCTGTCAATACCGACCAGATAACACCCGGCCTCAACCAGCTCTTTCTGCAGTGGAGAAAGACCGAAGCGGAAGTTGTAAATGATCGTATTGATGTTGGACAGATAGGGGAGTAGATCCGAGAGTTCCTCTTCCCGGATTTCAGCTGAAGAGTAGATCCAGACCAGATCGGTGGTGCCGCGGGAAATCAACTCCTTAACACCTTCAACAGCCTTGTCTTTGGGGACCACCATGATTTCCAGACTGGCGGTATCTTCAGCAAAATGCTCGACCAGGCCGTTAAATGCCTCAATCAGATGGCTGTACAGGTGACCGCAGTGAAGAATGCCAACGCATTTTGATTTGCGATTTCGAAGGCTCAGTGCTGTTTTGGATCGTACATAACCACGGCGGGCAAGGTGCTGCTCAATCAATTCTGCGGTCCTGGTGGAAATGCCACGTTCCTTTGCCTTGCCGTTCACAACAGAAGATACGGTCAGGCGACTTAGACCGAGTTCACGGGCAATTGCGGACATGGTTGTTTTCGAACTCATTACCAGCTCCTGAATTGTAGTAATTCTTACACGTGTAAAGATAACACGTGTAAAGCTGATGTCAAGTCAAAAAAATTCTTTTAAAGACGTATCGCGCAGGAATAACAGAGCCTTGACAAATCGCAGTGGTTTAGTTATGATAGTGTACGAAAATTGACCGCATTTGATGAGGGAACGTTGAACGGAACATACACAGGAATAACATCACCAACAT
>CAZGEP010000007.1:0-6976 GCA_964524955.1 uncultured Planctomycetota bacterium
TAACCAAATAATCTTGCGTGGATTACAGCATCACTGAAAGTAGCCACGCCCAAATAATTTTTGGGAGTTTCGGTATGCAGACCTATTTCATGTTCGGTTATTACACACCGTCATCTGTCAAGGAAATCAATGAAGACCGCACGGAAAACGCAGTCAATATCATCCAGGGAAACGGTGGAAAGGTGAAATCCATGCACGCCCTGTTCGGTGAAATCGACCTGGTATTCGTGGTTGAATTTGATGACAACAAACAGGCGGCACAAACATCACTCCGACTGTCCAGGGTCACAGGGATTACATTCAAAACAACACCCGCATTTTCCATCGACGACTTCGACCGCATCGCGAGCGAATAATCAATACAAATTGTATGCAGGTTCCGGACTACAGGGGGGGAAGCATCGTCAACCTGATGGCCACATTGGAATTGGCCATGGACGGTGCCCCCTTATACCCACAACTAAATCCACCGCTCTCTATTGATTTCTCATCCGGGCGCAGCATTGCCCTAATCGTCATCGACGGTCTCGGGTACAATTTCCTCATGCGCCACGGACCCAGTACCCTTTTGTGTAAAAACCTTAAGGGACCGATCACGTCGGTTTTTCCACCGACGACAGCTTCAGCAATCACTACATTCTTGACTGGCGTAGCCCCGCAACAACACGGTTTAACGGGATGGTTCATGTTTTTGAAAGAAATTGGCATGCTGACACGAATCCTGCCGTATACCTCCCGGGGAACCGGTGAACCCATAGGAAAAACCATCCCGTTTACAGACATTGTACAGGTTAAATCGTTTTCTGAACGCATTCGCACACAAACGCATCTGGTCCTCCCACGGTACCTGCTCAACACTTCGTACAATACTGCAACGGCCGGACGATCCGTCAAAAAAGGATACACCAATCTTAATGGATTTTTCAGACAGATTCGGCAATCCCTTCATGCATCAGAAAAAAAGATCTTTGTATATGCGTATTGGCCCGAATTCGATTCCATCTGTCATGATAAAGGTGTCCAAAGCCGCAAAGCAATTCAGCATTTCAAAGAAATTGCAGCCGGTATTGATTCGTTCCTTGCGTCGTTAAAGAAAAAGAATGTCACGGTTATCGTAACAGCTGATCATGGCCTGATAGATACATGCCGGGAACGATCCCTTATGCTCACGGATCATCCAACACTCTCCGACAGCCTGTCCATACCGTTCTGCGGCGATTCCCGAGTCAAATACTGTTATGTTCACCCATCGGAATCATCCGACGTTGAACAGTATATACAGAAAAACTTGTCGCATGCATGTTCCCTATATCAGAGCAGGGATCTGCTGCAAAACAATCTTTTCGGACTCTATGAGCCCAACAGAAACCTAAAACACCGAATCGGCGATTACACGCTGATAATGAAGGAAAATTATGTCTTTCGGGATACATTGACGGGGGAAAAATCCCACCGTCATGTCGGCAATCACGGCGGGATGAGTGATGACGAACTTCTCGTTCCGATGATCGTATTTGATTAACAACAATCGAGTTTTTTTCAAGGAGAGACACTTATGGGTGGCGTATTTGGAGTTGCATCCAAACAGGACTGTGTTGGAGACCTTTTTTACGGTACGGATTATCATTCCCACCTTGGCACTGTCCGAGGCGGACTTGCCGTCCAAACCCCAGGCGGCATTCGGCGTATTATTCACGACATCACCAATACTCAATTCCGTTCCAAGTTCGATTCTGATATCAGCACTATGGATGGAAACTGCGGGATTGGCGTCATCAGCGATTTTGATGACCAGCCGCTGATTATCGCCTCCCATCTTGGTGTTTTTGCAATCGTAACCGTGGGCGCCATTCAGAACCTGGACGAACTCGCGGAAGAAGCACTCAGGGATAAAAACGCAACGTTCTCGGAAATGAGCGGCAATGAAATCAGTCCAACGGAGTTGACCGCCCACCTGATCAGCAGTCAAAGAACATTTGAAGAAGGCATTCAGCACGTCTTTGAACGTATTCAAGGATCCTGTTCCATATTGATTCTTACCGACAAAGGAGTTTACGCAGCCCGAGACAGAATGGGAAGAACACCGCTGATCACAGGCAGGAAGGATAATGGCTTTGCCGTTACCATCGAGACCACAGCTCTTTACAACTTGGGATATGATGTGGACAAATACCTTGGCCCAGGCGAGATCTGCCTGATAACGCCGGACGGAATTCAACAATTGCAACCCCCTGGAGATAAAATGCAAATTTGCTCATTTCTCTGGGTCTACTATGGGTATCCCTCATCCGATTACGAAAACATCAATGTCGAGGCAACGCGAAATCGTTGTGGAGCCGCTCTTGCCAGAAATGACAATGTGCAGCCGGACCTCATCTCCGGTGTGCCGGATTCCGGTACAGCCCATGCCATCGGCTATGCCAATGAATCCGGAATTCCCTATAAACGTCCTTTTGTCAAGTATACTCCAACCTGGCCGAGAAGTTTCATGCCGCAGTCTCAAAAGATCCGTGATCTGGTTGCCCGAATGAAACTTGTTCCGGTCAAGGAAATCATCCAGGACCGCAAACTGCTTTTCTGCGAAGACTCCATCGTACGCGGCACCCAGCTTCGAGACACGGTACAGCGTATCTTTGAAAGCGGTGCAAAAGAAATTCACATGCGGCCGGCATGCCCCCCGCTGCTTTTCGGATGCAAGTTTCTTAACTTTTCTCGTTCCCGTTCGGAAATGGACCTGGCCGGCAGACAGGCTGTTAAGGAAATCGAAGGAAAAGCAGATGCGGATCTCAACGAATATATCCAGGAGGATTCTGACAAATATACTGAAATGGTTGAACGAATCCGGATTAAACTGGGCCTGACCACATTGAAATACCAACGCCTTGACAATCTGGTGCAATCCATCGGTATGCCTAAAGAAAAACTGTGCACATACTGCTGGGACAGCTGCGAGGGATGCAACGGCTGTTGATCGCCCGTCTATCGATAATAGAAATACTCAAACTTATAGCAGGACTCCAGACACATGCAGAGCATGGCGGTTGACATGACCCTGCCGCCGTGCCTGCACCATTTACTGTCAAAATCCCAGGAACCGCGGACAGAATCATCTCCGTCTCTCTGATGGTTTACAATCATGTCTCTGACCGATGCGTTCCATTTCCTGTACCATTGACTCCCCATCTGAAACAGTGTCAGAGACGCATAATACATACGGTACACATTTCGCTTTTCCCACACCGGGATCTGCTTGACCTGGTTGTCAGCCGCTGCCTGCAGCCAGAATTCTGTGCGCCGCCATCCCATGAACTGGCGACAGAGCATGGCAATGGCCACACAGGCATCACCGGGTTCCTTTCCGCGAACGCGATCCGGCGTATACCATGCCAACCCCTGACTCTCTGATGTGTTGTCGCCGGTCCCCTTCTGTTTGTCAAAGAAAGTGCTGCATTTTCGAAACGCTTGCTTTATCCGGGTTTTCTGAATGCCGGCAACCAGCGCGGACTTCAACCCCATGATATTCCATCCGGTCACCGACATGTCATCTCGGGTATGGGAACGGGTATAATTCCATGCGCCAGTGGGATTCTGCTGACTCAGACAATACGCAACTCCATTCAGCGCAGCCTCTCGCGTCATGGATCCGCCACCCATGCCCAGGCTCTCACAGACAGCCATCAGGCAGATACCGTGTTCATAATTCCGTGATCCCCATTGGCCGTTTTTCTTCTGGTTTCGAATCAGCCACTGAATCCCGCTTCGTACCGTCTTGTGGTGCTTGCCGATGAACTCCGTGTGTCCGTCCGCAAGAAAGGCCAGCAGCGCCAGACCGGTCACCGCAGGGTCACCGCCCTCGGCCGCATGACTGCCACCATGCTTCCTGCAGCTCCATCTGCCATCCGCTTCCTGATGTCTGGCCAGCCACTTCAAGGCCATGGCAATTGCTCGACATCCCTGTGGAGTTAAATGCGTCTTGATGTTCCGTATTTTATCCGGTCCCAATCGGGTAGCATATCGATGCCCCCCAGCAGGGCCTCCACTCCCCAGTCCAATCATTGCGTTCATGCCCGGTTCGGACAACTCCATACGATCGAGATCTTCCTCCATATGTAATTCCGAAGCAGCTGTAGGTTCGCACTGGATATCCAGGTTCGGATCAAATTCTTCAGGCATCAGGGGAGATGGCTCCAGCAGTTTATCCAAATCTGCCTTTACAAGGACCGCATCTTTGCGTAGGAACTCGGGGCGGCTTTCTTTAATTTTTTTCTTCTCTTGAATGGGCTGCGTTTTAATCACAAGGATATCCTTACGTTTACGTATCGGTGCGGCAAAGGTAATCCATGTCAAGATACCAAGCAGCACGACATGAAATGCGATGGACAACCCCCACACAGGTGTCGTTTTCATTTGAAGCCCCAGATCCTCGGAAATAGTATGCTCCTCCCCTTCTGCTCGTTGGATATATTCACTACTCATTTCGTTCTCCCTCGTTAATAAAGTGGTTTATGTCTGAGAATATAACGTAAGACATTCGTATTCGTTTAGTTCTTTTTTCTTTTTTTATACGTGAACCGTTGTTTTTTTCATCCGTTGCGTATAATTATTCTTCCGTTATAACGACAATCACGAGATTTGCTATGGCGACTCAGTTTCAATTGACACGAAAGCTCCCAGCCTTTGCCTGGCCGGGAACTATTTCCAATCAAACGGTTACAGACGCCTCATATTCCTGGGCGGGAAAACGCCGCCAGACCGAGGATCACATCCTTTTTCAATACACCATCAAGGGATACGGAATCTTTCAGAATCAGGATACCTGCAGGAAAATTGAATCCGGCATGGGGTTTCTGTGCAGCATCAATAACCCGAACACTTCCTATTATTACCCAAAAGACGGAACCCGGCCATGGCACTTCGTATACTTTACCTTTCATAACGAAAAATCCAAAGTTGCGGAACTGGTTGAACGTTTTGGTCACGTATATCGACTTCCGCTTGAGAGCACATTTGCCCGAAGCCTGATTACCTACGGAGAAGCACCCGACAACTCCGTGGTCATGACCCCCGGAGAGGGGTCCCGCCTGGTCATGACGCTGCTGGAAAACCTTACAGACTCAGCAATCGAATACCACGACACATTCCCCAATGCATGGCTGGTCCGAAAAGCACGAACTCTGATTGACTCCCGACTGGAAGAAAGCCTGAACATCAACCGTCTGGCATCCGAACTGAAGGTTTCCCACGAACACCTGAGCCGTATCTTCAAGAAAGAAACTGGACTGACACCTCTCCAGTACCTTCATCAGCAGAAAACCCGCCGCATCTGCGTACTCCTCAAAGATTCCACATTAAGCTGCAAAGAAATCTGCTTCAAGATGGGATATGACACCCCGTCACACTTTGCCAGATCCTTTAAGCGAGTCACGGGCATGACCCCCGGTCAGTATCGTGAAAACAGAGCTTACCCCCTGACATAAAGTCCTTGCTTTTTACGGTATTCTCCTACAATATTTCCACACAACCATGCAATGCAAACACACAACCGTGGATAAATGAACACATATGAAACCAGTCAACATACCTGAGCTGCTTGCCCCTGCCGGTAACCTTACCTGCCTCAAAACCGCGCTTGCCTACGGAGCAGACGCTGTTTATGTGGGAGCCCAAGCCCTTTCCATGCGCCCGGACAAGGTCTCTTTTAGCGTGGAAGAGCTGCACCACGCAGCAGAAATTGTCCACAAACAGAAACGCCGTCTCTACATTGCGGTAAATTCCATGATGTTTGATGCAGACCTGACCGCCTTTGACTGCTGGCTCGATCAGATCGTTGGGCTTCATCCGGATGCACTAATCCTTTCCGATCCTGGTGCCATAGATCTGCTGAGAAAAAAACATCCATCCATACCGATCCACATTTCCACGCAAGCCGGCACTGCAAACGCCTCATCGGCAACGTTCTGGAAAGATATCGGGACGCAGCGTGTAATTCTTGCCAGAGAATGCACGCTTAAACAGGCAAAAGAAATTGCTGACATCTCCGGGATTCAGGTGGAAATATTCGTTCATGGAGCCATGTGCGTTGCAATCTCAGGACGCTGCCTGCTTTCCGCTCACCTGGCCGGAAAGAGCGCTTCCAGGGGCAACTGCAAACAGTCCTGCCGGTGGGAATGGCAGCTGGTAGAGCGTCAACGACCTGGCGAAGTCGTTCCGGTCTTTGAAACCAGTAAAGAAACCATTTTTCTTGGATCAAAAGACCTCTGCCTGCTCAGTCATATTCGGGAAATTGCACAGAGCGGAATTTGCTCATTAAAAATCGAAGGCCGAATGAAGAATGAATACTACGTTGGTGCTGTAACCCGACTCTACAGAAATGCACTTGACCGATATGCAGCAGATCCGAAACGTGTTGCCTGTCATCCCGAATGGCAGAAGGAACTTGAAGCGGTCAGTCACAGAGAATACGCAACCGGTTTTGCATTCGGCTATCCGGAGAAGTCACCCCAGAACCTGCAAACCCGCGGAGAATATATCAGCACACATTACACCCTCGGATTTATTGAAGAAGTTTCCCAGGCAGAACACACTGTATGCGTCAAGAATCCGATCCGTCCCGGCGATCCAATCGAATGGATAGGCCCCGACATGACCGGCGGAAAATTGACCGTATCCAGAATACACACACTAAACGAAACCCCGCAAGATATGGCCGTCTGTGGCAGAAAATACAGAATATCCTTCCAGGAAGACCCCTCCCTGCCGCAATGGGCACTGCTGCGCAGACGTTTTACTGACACCTGAAAATGCCTGACGCGTACATCCTGTACGCTTTTCAGCCGGAAACGGCTGCGGCGATTCCCCTTCGAATCTCACCCTCTCCAATATGTTTTAAGCCACCTTACTGGTGGCTTTAAACATAAAAAACGGAGAGGGTGGGATTCGAACCCACGGAACCCGAAGGGTTCACCGGTTTTCGAAA
>CAZGEP010000007.1:6986-24360 GCA_964524955.1 uncultured Planctomycetota bacterium
ACCGGCCCGTTCGACCACTCCGGCACCTCTCCGCGATATTTCGGCAATGTACAGCGACACAATACTGATTTTACTTAGTGTATTGTATTCGATTTTACTATTTTTCAACCCTGTTTTCTGTGGTGCTCGTGATTCTCAATGTGATCCTCGCAATATTCTTCGCCGTTTTCACATTCATCACAAACCCGAAAATCGATTTCCGGATCATCGTTCTCTGTCAGCCCGCAAACCGCACAACAGTGAAATGGCTTGTCTTCCGCGGGTGCTGTCCTGTTACGTCTTCTTGAGGCAGCCATGCTCATCGACTTGCTCTTTGCACGACGAAACAAAGATGGCCCGAAAAATAGTACGTAATTAATCATTCCGACTACAATATATATCGTTTCCGCCCAAGGCTCTGTTATAACTTCTGCAATAAATATTATCCATATCAGCAAAGCCAAATATTTAATCTTGACAGGCAATATAAAGAAAAAATATATTACAAAATCAGGATATATCTTTGCAAAAGCCAGCATCACAAAGATATTATGTATCCCAGCAGAAAGTAATGGTATACCGGTGATAAAACAAACAAGAATATGAAGAAACAACCCCAGAAAATAATAGCAATTAAATTTGAATATTCCCCACTCCTGTTCAAGCCCTTTACCATATATATACAAAAGATACAGATAAAAGAAAAGAAAAAAAGGATAAAACTGAGGGAAATAAACCTGGATTGGCGGGGGTACTATGATGAATGTCAGGATTCGCCAGAACTCACCGGAATATACTTCAGTCGGCAACAGAATAAGCTGCAATATATATTCCGGGAAAATGAGTGAAATCAGCGTAACCAACCCTGTCAGCATAACAATATAATAAATAAGCCCAGGAATGGCATATGCTCCAAAACGCTTGTTCAAGGCTTTTAACAGGTTCATTCCCGCCCCTGAAGAAAATCCTGTACGTCTTTCTCACGAATCATTCGTTTGCCGGATGATTCAGAAATATCCTGCAGCTGGATGTTCTTTTCTTTTGCCAGCGTTCTCGCTCCCGGTGTTGCCCTTACCTTTGACCGAACTACAATATTCCCAACATCCTCTCCGGTTGCTTTTTTCTGATGTTCTTGCATAATCTGCTCGTTCTGCCTATCAATAGAATCCGTATCCGGTATTTCTTCTCCATATCGTAAAACAGCCAGTATATATCCTGACGGAACCGAACTTCCTTCGGATGCAAAAATCTTATTTACGGTCCCGGTGCATTCGGATTCAAGTTCAAACGTGGCTTTTTCAGTCATCATTTCCGCAACAGGCTGCCCCTTGTCTACGGCGTCACCTTCCTGAACCAGCCACTGCACAACGGTTACCTGATCTATATTGGCGTCAATCACCGGCACTCTTATCAACATTTTCCGGCCTTTCTGTTTTCAGGTCAATTGAATAATAAAGAGTATTATCTTTTTTTTTCGGTAACTGCCAGTCTTTATCAAAAAAACCCGCGCATTCAATCTGGTTTGTTGCGTCAAAAATAATAAAATCAGGAATCATATCATAGATATGATTTTCTGAGATGCCCTTGCCCCAGACTTGTCCGTGAATAACCGTAACGTATCTTCCCGGATTCATCGGATTCGGATATGTGAGTATAATCCCATACCTCTTGGAATCGTAGTTTCTACCATAAAATCGAAACGAGTTTTTATGAAATGAAAGTGGAATATTCTGAACGATTTTTCCAAGGAGCGGGGTCTGCGCCGGTGTTCCGAATAGGACAATATTTTCTCTCTCAACATTTGAATCCACCTTATCCTCGGGTATGACCAGCGGTAGCGTTTTGGAATACCGGTACCAGTATCGAATGTGGGTTCGAAGGTTCAAGGCGGAACCGTTGTTTTCATTCCTGGGTTCAATCATGTAAAAGCGATTCTGAAGTATGTCTCGAAATGGACCAGAGAGTCCTTTTTTCTTTTCAAGTCCGGATGTTTTCCGTTGCACTTTCTGCGAAATAGAGAGAATCTGCTCGACACCGTATGCAGCTCCATCAACAACAATCTTGCTGATATTCGGATAATAGGTCTTTACATTTTTTATCGTCATCCGTCTGACGTTCTTTGTGTTCAGGGTCAGGATCCTTCCCTTTACCGAGCACCGGACCTCCGCCGGGGTTCCCCATTTCTCAAACCGGTTTAGTGTCATAAAGTATGCCTGATTCCAGCGGTAATGATATGTCTTGAAACTGAATGATCGCGGAACCGTGCGTCTGGTTTTCAGTATCCACTGTCGAAGCTGCGGATCCGCGAAACACTTGGAGGAAATCAAATGTCCGCCTTCCGGATATTCTTTGTATGTCATCCCTGGACAATTGTCTTTTAGCAAGTCCCGCATAAACCTTCCTTCAGATACATTGACAACCGGGTCATCCGTACAATGGAGCAGAAATATATTCTGATGTCTGAAATTCTGGTGAAATTCAGCTCCAAACTCCATATCTACCAGAAACTGCTGATACGCGGGCAGTTCACTCCGCTTTTTCTTCTGCCAGAAATAGTAGCTGCCACGGCTCGCATACGGAATCAGGCCGGCAAAGAAATCCGGGTAATGCCCGCCAATGGTCCATACCCCCATACCGCCCATGGAAATACCGCTTAGAAATATCCGATCCCGATCCACAGGAAACCGTTCGCAAATATTACGAATCGCACACATGACATCCGTCTCTCCAACGCTCTGGAAATCGGTGTTGGAGCGGGCAAAAGGGCTCAGTAAAATAATCCCTTCGGCTTCAGCGAACTCTTTTAAGGTCCAGGGAAGATACGACCAGTTAATTAAATTCAACCACGGGGTATAACCGTGAAGGTAAACAATCAGAGCGTACTTGCGTGAAACGATCTTCTGAGGAACATAACGGATAAACGGCTGACAGGAATTATCAATGTCACTGTAATAGGCCTCCTCCAGTTCTCCGCGCAAGGGCTTGTATGTTTTTTCGTTGAGTTTATCCAGTGCGGTCCGGCACCATTTTATTTCTTGGGCAATTTTCTTCGTATAGCTTTCAGGGGTAATCCGGTTCTTGTACACGCGTTGAAGATAATTGATTTTGCGGATGCGTAACCGTGCGTTCCAGACTTCCTGTTGACGCCGACCGTCAACAGATTTAAGTCCTCTGACACGTTTCCTGAGTTCCGTAATGGTTTTCTCAAAATTCTGAGAAAAGGCGCTTCCAATGCAAGTCCAGCAAAAATACAATACAAGGAATAGGGTTGAACAGAACCTCATTGAACCGGAAACCTCTGCTCTTCAAGATGAATATGATAGGGTTGGCTCCAGTTGCCGGCACCATCCCGAACCGCGACATGGAGATATGTTCCTTTCGTCAGGAGTTCAGCACGAAAGGGAATTGGACCGGATTGGTGCTTAAAAATGTTTTGGGGATTTGTATGGGGAACGGTTGACGGATGGCTGTCAACCAGAACAGCTGCAGCAGAGAACCCGGTTGGTTCCTCCATTCGGTTCAGAACCACCTGGGGCTTGTTCGGCTCTTTACTGAGAAAAAGAAAGTCATCGAAATATGCTTTCTTGCCTTTTTTGTTTTTACGAAGTCCCCAGTCGCCAATCGCCAGTTCCGTTACAAATCGTTTTTTATCATCGGGAAAGGCCTTTTCCATGAATCCCGCCAGATCAATAAAGCCCTGATGCCATTGATTATCCGCCTGCACTCCAGGTATCCTTCCGATACTCTTGTATGATGATTTCGTGTCCGTAAACATAATGGTCCGCCAGCCGTGTTGGGTTCCGACGAGAAAATCCAGTTGGGTATTCGGTGAAATTTTGTATAAAAACCGGATATATGGGTATGTTTCCACCCGAAATTTTTTCTTGATAATGCGTGCTGAAAAATACCCGTTGTTTCGCATGTTCTTCATACAGAGAACGTGCCTTCCAATCGTATTCTCATCAACAACGCGAGAAAGATGTGACCCACGACGGCGATCCCGGTTCCTCCAAGTTGCCATGTCCTTTTCAAAGGTGTCGCTGCGCTTAACGGTACGGGCGAGAATATATGCCTGCTGAATTACCGGAGGCTTCCGATCCTTGGAATAATCCATTGTCCAGTAATGATGCAGCGGGTGTGATACATTTCCTGCAGTATCCGTAACGTTCAAGGAAACATTGATCCGTTGCTTGTCTGCAAAAACAGTTGAATCATCTATATGGTATATATTCCATGTCAGTTTATTCGAATTCCGATCAATCCTCAGTTGCTTTGACTCCTCGGAATAGGATTGACCGTTGACCTTTAATTCAATGTGATTAAACCCTGAATCAACAGGATCCTTTTTGGGGAACTGGAATACGATTTTAGACGATGCAGCACTGCTTGCAGGCTGGGGATAAATCATCTTCACAACCTGAGCGGTACTGTCGTACAGCAAAGGAATCTGCCGTACTATGGATGGATTCCCGAAATTGTCGATGCCCGCAAATTTCAGCAGATACTCTCCGTCATTATTTTGAGGCAGTGTAAATCGGATCGTATTGTTGCGGGCGTTAAGTCTTTCATCAAAAATCGCTTTTTGGGAAGCCAGAGGGATGATTTGCATTTGTATGCTGTTCAATCCGTTACAATCCCCCGTTGAAATCTCAATTATTTCAGAGTCCTGATTTCGTGTAAATCCGGTGATCGAAACGTTATCAATACAAAAAGAGGTGTAGGGTAAACATCCGCGAAAACCGCCATCGCAAAACACTATTCTGCTTACGTGATATTTCATTTTGTCCGGAAAAGCCTTTCTCATAATCTGCCCCAGGTTCAGGCGACAGGTATGCCACTGATCGTCTTCTTTGAACTCCTTGACATCAAACGCAATCCGGGGATCTGCATTGGTATCGGAAAGTCGAATGCGTACCCACTTTTCTACATTCGTATTCAGATAAAGATCCACATCTGCCCGGGCCGGAACCTTATAATCAAACTGTATAAGCGGATACTCCTCGGGATTGAATTCCACGGGATACTCAATGCGCAGCGATGCTGATTTTTGGAGCCCGGTTACTTTCAGGCACCTGTCGTCTGTGTTTGGTGTGGTTGTTTCTCGTTCTGCAAGCTCCAGGTATACGTCCGGGTTAGCGACCCATCCATGCCAGCTGTGATCAAAATCATTTTCCGCCATAACTATTCTGCCAGACACGTCGCAAGGCAAAGGCGGGCGAGTGTCGTTTTCCGGGAAATCCCGCGCAAGTATATCCACTGATGTTTCTATTCCGGCAAGGTTTTTTACACGAAAGATCGCCACCACCTTGGATGGATCTGTCGCAGGAATAGAGATTCCTGCTTTCTGAAAATCAATGGCAAGCAGTCCATGCTGCGGACGATAACGAAATACCTGCCTGTTATATGAAATCGTCTTCTCGCGATGATCCGGCAGCGAAAGCACTGCGGTCCGGATATCCACGCCGGATTCCATATCCTTTACAATCAGTTCGCATATACCGGAAACAGGTTCCGGACGTTGTGTCTTTGTTATTTGAGGAGACGTGTTGTCGTACAAACCCGGTACGCGTATGTGCTGGTGTTTGTTTGTCGTTTCGTCCGTCAGCTCCAGGTATCGAAGTCCGGTTGCATTGGGAAGCGCAATATCCAGAAGATCTGTATTTTCAACAACAACCTTTTCACTCGTTCCAACCCTTTGATTGGCTTGATCACGAAATGTTTGCTTTAACACCCATTTGTTTTTTTTCTGCTCTTCCCTGGGAAGCGAAAACGTCAGGACCGAATCCTTTTGGCGTACACCAAACAAATAGAAGTCATCAACTTGCATTTTCGTGCCCGTTGGATTTCCCCCGATTCCGCTGGGAAGATAGCTGTTAATTTCCTCTACACCAAAATAAATCTGTTCAATGGTTGCGTCTTCATCCGCCGGCAGTATGGCTGTCAGCAACGAGTACAAATTCACAAAAGCCGTGTGCCATTTACCGTCACAGGTAAAATTGGAAATCCTTCCGATGTCGCGTATATTTCCCGAAGCATCATCCGGTCCACTGAGCAGAATTCTATACAGCATCCCCTTTCTGCGCAGATACAGGTTGATACGTGACTGTGGATCCAGGGCATAGCGAAAGGACAGACAGGGTGTGGCAGCAAGGTCAGTTTTCTTTTCAGTGACAGAAATGCGCCACCGGCTTCCGGGTTCATCGGATATCGCTGCCAGAAACCGGTTGCCATCCTCTTGCGATGGAATCAGATTGATGTTTTTATCCAATGCCTTCCAGCCATGGTTCGTGCTCTGAAAATCCCACCCCATCATGATATATGGCGCAGATTTCAGATGAATACCACTCTCAGGTTTCTCTGCAGCCGTCTCCAGTCGGGTAACCGTCTTTCTCTGAGGTATGGAAAGGGTCTCATGGCTGTAGGATATTCGAGCCCGGGCAAGCATCATCCCATTGTCCTGCGTCCAGATTCCAACATGTCCTCCGTGGATCGGTTCGGGATCTTTGTATTCCAGCACCTTTTTATCATCAAAAAAATAGGTTATCGTATCTTCTTTTTTCTCAATACGAAAGAAAAACCACCTTCTGTGCAGAGTATTGGTATTCGGCATACCGTGTATCGGGCTGGGCGCCAGCACCTTGTCCGTGCGTGCTACCACTTTCCCGTTCTTCATGATGGCTGTTGCGGAGTTGCGCCACCCGCCGTAAATAAAGGAATAGCCCTGTTCCAGTGAACGGCCGTTTCCGCAAATCGTTATATTCAGATCATGCGTGTTATACGGAGGCCGCTGCTTGAGCATCTTGAAGGAACAGTATACATCCAGTGTCAGGTCTCCGTCAAAATGCCGTTTGCTCCATATCACCGAGCATCCCTGCTTCTCAAGCGCACCAAACCAACTCCACTGCGGCGCACATCGCCACCGGTTGCGAACTTCCCAGTTTCCAGCACCCGGATACCAGTCCACGGGAGCGACATGAAAAAAATAGTCCCGTGTGTTGGCAGCACAGATATCGACCTTCTCGATATCGCCTACCGCATCGGAAAGAATAATCGCTGTACCGTTTGGTGGCTCTTTTTTCGGACTCCAAAGTACAAGCATATCGTCTATATACACCAGGTAAAATCCTCCCTGCTCTCGAAACATAACCTTATGCGTTGAATCGCTCACCGTGGGAATTTCCGTTTGCTTGAGCAGGATTCCATTCTCACTCAGGGTGATCCGTGTTGTGGTTTCGCCCTGTTCTGCAACAGTTACCTTGCAGCCCTGATGTTCATCAGTACGGCTGCCTTTAATAATCATGTATATGGAATTGTCTGAAAAAACGGCTTCCGGAATAATACAGGTTACATTACCGCGAAAGTCTCTTCTGTGAATCCAACGCTTATTGGCTGCGTCCTGTTCCCACTCGTTCTTCTTCCAGGCCCAGTCCTTCATCGTGGTTTCTCGCTTGAAGATATCGTGCTCCGCAAAGAGAAACCGTTCCGCTGGTGCAAATTCAATGGAAAGATTATCAATAAAAATACCGCTGTTTCCGTTGGTCCGGAATCCAAAGCCACCACCCTTCAGTATGGAATCCACAGCAGCAAGCACCTGTTTTCCGTTGATGTAAAACTGTATAAATCCATCATGGCATGATAACTTCATCTGTACCCATTTCGCGTCGTCAACCGGAATCTGCGTCTGAGCTAACACTTCTTCTCTGCTTTCCGCAATTCGAACCATGCGACCGGTCCATTTCCTGTTTATTTTTTCAAAAATAATCTTAGCGGTGGTGTTCTCATGGGTACGATAGAAATGGAATTCCCACACACCGTCTGAAGAAAGCCATACGTCAAACGAAACTTCATAATTTTTCCATGCCTTGTTTCCGGTATACAGATAACCGGGGGATGAATCAAAACGGGAAAGAGAAAGAATATCCGCAGCAGGCACGTGCCTGCCGTGCAGATCCGACATCATTATTTGTTTAACTGTTTTCTCCGAAGCCACCGGTGTTGACAGGCCCCATGCCGGATCAAATTCCCAGCTTTTCAGCTGATCCGCTGATGAAAAGTCAAATGCCATGCGGCTGAAACCATGTGCAGCCACATCATCAAAGAACGCTCCGCTGCCACTGGCTGCAAGACCGATACGGCCAGGGGCCATCTTTTTATCCAAGCCTTCGAAAATACAAACTTCGTCAATATGCGCTTTAATCTTTCCGGCAGAATTCTCCAGACGCATTCTGTACCACTGCCCTTGCCGGACATCAATTTTCATTTCATGGAATATTGTTTTTTTCTCAGAAGTAACTTTTTCAAGAACAGCCCGGCCGGCATGGGGCCAGTTTTCACAAATGAGCAACTGATATCGATTGCCGTCAGTATCGCAGTTCATACAGACACCGCCGCTGCCGCCCTTGAGGACCTTGACCGATGACTCCACTGCGTAATTGATCCAGGAATTCCTGCCTGTTGTAATCAAAGCGGTTTGACCTTCTTTTTTGATCTCGCCTTTCAGGGAAAAGGGATTGACGCTTCTGGCCACAACACCGCTTTTGCGTGAATGCGTGCGTTCTTTGACCGAATAAATCCGCCAGAGCCCGCTCGCGGAACGCCATCCTCCCAATTCGTTCTCTTTACGCATAAAATCGTCTGTAAAATGGATGGTCTCGGTTCGCACTCCAGATAAATTCTCGTCTCCAGGCATCAGTTTAATAAGATTCGCGTGGATATTCGAAACATGGCTTTCTTTGGCATAAATCCCGGCAGGTTCATAGGTTCGGTCCGGTGTAATCAGTATCTGGTCAATTTTGACACCGTCTTCGCGGTTTCTCAGTTCCAGTTTGTGTGTGCCGATGGAAAGCCTGACCGTTGGTCCCTTTCGCCACTTCCAGTATCCATATGTTCCATCTTCACCGACAATATAAGGTGCCTGGTCGTTGACTGCCGCGTGAATCGAATTGGAACATCCATCTTCCCAGTTTGTTCTCACCCAGACGGAATAATCGTCGGCTTCCTTTACCGTGAACTCAAAAACAGCCTTACCCAGAACCGTGGGCGGTTTTCCAGCGCCTTCGGGAATCCAGATACACGTCCCCGAAGCCGTACCCTCCCGGTGAATCAGCTGCATGGGTTTTTCCAGTACGATGCATTGCGCTGGATTAAGAATCACAGCCTGATCGGATAATTGCGTTTCATCCGTAATAACAGGTACCGCCTGTTCCGTTTCTCCTACCCCATCCTCTTTCCCACGTCCATTCCCCTTTTCGAGGAGTATACTCCCTGCCAAAATGCCGAAGAGAAAAATAATGATTCCGCAAAACACATATTTAAGTGTTTTCATAATCCAAATCCAGGTAGAAAGAGTACGGTACAATACAAAACACCTACTCTATTATACTGATGTACAACTGGGAATGTTTGAAAAACATATACGATACTCTACACAGGCTGGATAATAAGGTCATGAAAGACGCAATCGACCGGGATGCTTTATTGCGTGCGCTTTGAGGCAGATGTTATGGTCTCCAGATGCATCACTTGTCCGACACAAGGGAAAAATGGAAAACCGTTGTAGCGCTATTCTTCTTTTTTCACGTCAAGTTCGTCTAAAAGATCCTCGTCATCATCGTCCAGTTCGAGGATGTCATCGTCGTCAATGTCGTCGATCAGATCAAATCCCTCATCGTCGTCTTTTTCCAGAATCTCATCCAGAGGCTCCAGCGCGTCATCATCGCTGTCTTTCCGGCCAAGTTCCAGCTGCATTTCGTCCAGGGCCGGCTCGGTTTCACCGTCAGCAGCAAATGTAATCTCAAATTCAAAGTGCGGCAGCTGAATATGATCGGAATTTCGAAGCGACATCTTCTGCTCCAGCTTGATACCGTTCAGTTCGGTGCCATTGGTGCTCCCCAGATCTTCGATAAAAAGCCTGCCATCTTCTTCCCAGATCCGGCAATGCTGCTTTGAAATCCCTCTGGCGGGTATGGTTATCGTACATCCTTTTGAACGCCCGATAATCACATCCGTTTTGTTTATCTTCAGCACCTTCTTTGACGGGCCCTTGATAATCTTAAAATTCATATCCATGCTGTCCCCTCCATTTGAGAGTTATGCAAGAACGTCAGATATTCCCGAAGTCTTGTCTATTTCCGATGAAAATGTTTGAGATATTTTATCAAAATCCAATCCTGAAAAACAGCTCAGCGCCTTCTCCGGCAAAACCGGCTCGCAAAAGTTACCGCTGTGCCCCATTTTACTGGATGCGCAAAGATAATTGGCAATGGCAACCGCAGCAGCGTGCTTCCCGAGCTCGGGATTCACAACAACCTTGTGATGGTTACCAGCGGCCATGATTATTTTTTCCGGAAGCTGCCAGGATTCACACAGCCAGAACGCGGCATCTTCATGAACCGGCCGAGTGAAGACAAATGCTTCCGCCTCAAGGAATGCCAGTTCTTTTCGTTCCGCCAGTTTCAGAGTCTTATTAAACTGCCGCTCAGCAATAATGGAAAGTGCCAGTTTTCCGATATCATGAAGCAGACCGCAGACAAAATAAATTTCCGCGTCCATCTCATCCGCCTGCAGGGCGACTATCCTGGCCGCGGCTGCATTACCAATGGAATGTGCCCAGAAATCTTTCATATGCAGATGTTTAGCTTTTCGGTCCTTGAATATATCTATAACCGAAAAGCTGATGGCAAGACTTCGTATGGTACTGAATCCTAAAATCACAATCGCTTGACGGATGTTGCCGACTTTTTTCGTCATCCCGTAAAAAGCGGAATTCACCAGTTTCAGGACTTTCGCTCCCAATGCCGGGTCATTCACAAGAATTCTCTCAATATCTGCCGCGGTACTGTCCGGCGATTCGATCTGTCCTATCAAATCGGCAACGACAGAAGGAAGCGTTGGAAGTTCAACAAGATTCTGTATGCTTTCCTTCAGTTTTTCATCCGTCATACCAAAATCCTTATCCGTGGATTACCGCTTAAAACAGTTTGGAAACAACTACTTCTATCAGTATTCTATCAGTATGTTTTTGATTATACGTTTAATTGAAACCGTGTCAATCATAAGTATTTTTTTGTTGAAAATGCACATTCATGCATAAAATTATTAGTATTACGTTCAAAATCGAGCCATCCTTTTATTCGGAAACGAGAGACGCTATATGGATATGGAAAACACATTTGTACTCCTCAAACCGGACACAATCCTCAGACACCAGATGGGCAGCATTATTCAGAGGATTGAATCCAAGGGACTGAAAATCACGGCCTTGCGCATGACAATGTTTGATAAGCAAACCGCTCAGAAACTGTACGCAGTTCACAAAGATAAATATTTCTTTGAACGGTTAATGAATTTCATCTTGACTGGCCCGGTCGTCGGGATGGTGGTTACAGGCCCCTCGGCAATCGCGGTAATTCGCAATCTAGTCGGTGCTACACACGGTAAGGAAGCCGCAGCCGGCACAATCCGAGGTGATCTGGGCATGCATCAGACCATGAATCTGATTCACGCCTCAGACAGCGTTGAATCCGCAGCATACGAAAGACAGGTTTTCTTTGGGGACACGCCTCCGATTGAATATACCTTTCCGGACGAAAGTCTTATCTATGGAAACTGAATATCTGGTCAGCACAAATTTTTCACTGGTACCCAGATTGAATATCGATTGCCTGGTTATTGGATCCGGCATCGCGGGACTTTCTGCCGCGATTGAAGCCTCCAAACATGGCTCTGTTCTTATTCTGTCTAAAACATCCCGGTCAGAAAACAATACCATGTATGCTCAGGGAGGTGTTGCCGCCTGCCTGTCCAGCGAAGACACTCCCGGCTCTCATATGCAGGACACCCTAAACGCCGGAGCCGGTCTGTGCGACGAAAAACCAGTCAAAATTTTGGTAGAAGAAGGCACCAAAGTCATCAACGAACTCATCAAGTGGGGAACCCGCTTTGACCGGGATGAATCCGGCGACATCCGCTTCACGCAGGAAGGTGCCCATACATCCCGTCGGATTCTCCATGCCAACGGTGATGCTTCGGGTCGGGAAATCATGACCTGTCTGCTCGGCAAGGCGGATTCCATCAAAAACATCTATTTCCTTGAAAATCATTTTGCCATTGATCTGCTTCATCACAAAAATGAATGCTGCGGTGCCTATGTCTTGGATCGTTCGTCCAACAGGGATTTTATTATCCAGTCCAGACTCACCATCTTGGCTACGGGCGGCTGCGGCATGGTCTACCAGGAAACCACAAATCCGTCTGTGGCAACAGGAGATGGCATTGGTTTGGGATTCAGAAGCGGTTGCATTCTCTCCGATATGGAGTTCGTCCAGTTTCATCCGACAACACTCTATCTCGCCGGCGCCCCCCGGTTCCTGATATCCGAAGCTGTGCGAGGAGAAGGCGGCAAGCTTGTAGACGTAAACGGCAATTCCTTTATGACCCAGTACCACAAATTCGGAGATCTGGCCCCTCGGGATGTTGTCAGCCAGGCCATTACACGTGAAATGATCCGAGACAACCAGGCCTATGTATATCTGGATTTGCGAGACCTGGGTGCGGATCGAATTCGGGAGCGATTTCCAAACATTCACGCGGAATGTATGAAATACGATCTGGACATCACGGCCACGCCAATTCCGGTCCGTCCCAGCGAACACTACATCATGGGCGGCATTCGCACGGACATCAATGCGGCAACGTCGGTTAAACGCCTGTATGCATGCGGCGAAACAGCCTGCGCCGGAGTTCACGGCGCCAATCGTCTGGCCAGTAACTCCATGCTGGAAGGTCTGGTCTTCGGCAAACGGGCGGGCACGACGCTTGAAAAAATAATGAAAAAGAAATACGACAAGTTTCCCTTCCGCGATGTCCGGTCCACCTCAGAGAGAAAATCCGTATTCATGAACCTGACCGACCTGCTGAGCAGTATGAAAAGCCTGATGTGGAAGGATGTAGGGATTTTTCGAAGTGGCAATAAGCTGGACTCTGCCCTGAACAAATTAAACTACTGGGCAGGCATTGGCTTCCGCTCCCTCGAGCATTCTGTTCCATGGTATGAATTCGCTAACATGATTACCAGTGCATTAATCATTACCCGAGCCGCATCGCAGCGCGAAGAATCCAGAGGGGCACACAACCGGGTTGATTTTCCGGAAAAGAATGACGAAAACTGGCTTCGCCACATTGACATATCCAACAACGACTGGAAAGATGCAAAAGAAGGCACAGACAGACCTTTTTCTCCACCTGAATAATTGCAGAACGCCTGAAGCACACGGGGAATGACCATGCACTATATTCAATAGAACCGTTTTCTTGCCGGCTTACCGGTCTGATCCGGATTTTCTTCGATACACAACAAACTGTATAATCAGCATTGCAATCAGAAATGCAGCCGGCAGATTGGCTGCCACCAGGAAAAAATCTATCTTTTCCATAGTCAACCCGTAGAGCAGCCAGCAGCAGACATTCACCAGAAATATCAGATAAAAGATCAGGGAGAGTCCTTCGGTGGACTTGCGCTTGTAATTGATTAAAATCTGTGTTGGCAAACCGATCAGGGACATCAAAATCGCCAGGGTTGTAGCTACAGCACCAATAATCTGATTCACGCGTATTCTCCTTGGATAACGTTGCAGTCCACATATCGCATTTTCAAAACCGTGCATTGTAACCGCAAACACGCTCTGTTCAATCGAATAACTTATTTTTAACTGTAAATAAAATATCCCTTTCATATACTGTATACTATACAAACCAGTAATTCTGAATGTTCGTTATTTCTCAAAGGAACAGCCCATGACATATCGATTCGTTATGATTACAACCAGCCTTATCTTCTTTTATGGGCTGTGCTCGGCATCTCAGCCGGAAAAGAAGCCAAACCTGATTAAGCAACTCAACGCAAAGACAAAAGGTATTCGGTCTATTGAGTGCACCGTACATCACTCCACTCACCGGACATCCCGCATCCATTTTATGGAAAACATGTTCCGTGTGGATTCAACCCGAACCGCTGAAATTTCTTCTGAAACGATCTACCTGTCATCTGCTTCATTCAAGTATGCCAATCACCTGACACGTGAAATCATGTCCGGGCACGATTGCGATCTCTCCTGGTTTCCAATCTGGTTCGTCTATCCCCTGCTGACACCGGATTCGTTTTCCCGAATGGGTACGTATGCCTGTTCTGAAAACAAAACCAACTTCGGAATAACCCTGCGAATAAAGCACCCGGAGTTCACATCCGATTTAATCATACAGCTGCTGCTCAATAAGAAAGATCTCTCGTTGATCCAGGCCCGATACTCTATCCACGGAATCAAATACATTCTCTCCGTAACCGATTACGTGTCGATTCAAGGCTTTTCTTTTCCGGCCCGAGCCACAGTATCTGAAATCCGCTACTCCTCATTTCGTAAATACAGCATACGGGTAATTGTGTCCGAGAAGAATCCTACTGTATCCAGACAACTTTTTATCCTGCCGGATAAAAAATACATCCGCGTTCAGAGAAATGGATTACCGCGCAAGCTTGATGAAATTATCGCAACCTCAAAAAATCCAATACAACAGGCCGGTGCCTGCTACTCAAAGGCCCTGCTCTTTATGCGTCAGTCACGACGACCCGAAGCAGCTGAATTTCTGCGAAAATCACTTGAGTTTGCTCCAAAAGCTGTAGGTCCCGGGATCCATCTTGCAGGGGTGCACTGCGCGTCCGGTGATATCGCCGAAACCAATGCGATTTTCACACGTCTCCATTCCTTCCATCCGAATCTGAAATCATTCCTTTATGAATGCAGCATTCGGATCACAGAGGATAAATTTCCGCAAACCGCACTTCAAACTGTACATAAATGGAAAAAGGAAATGCCGGAATCCCTTTTCTGTTCCCTTCACCTTGCCCGTTTTGCTGAAATGCAGGGAAAAACAGAAGAAGCTGAAAAAATGTACACTTCTCTGCTCAAAGAGTCCGGCGGCAATTCCGCAATCCGAAATCTGGTGCTTCCCCTGATGTCCGGCGTTTATATTGACCATGGAAAACTCGAACCTGCCCGGAAAATGCTTGAAAAAGAATGCAGCAGAATCAGTCAATCTGAGTTTCCAATTGATTTCCGGCCTGTACGTGAAGCATTGTACCAGATATATAAATTTGAAGGCACAATGCTTCAGAAGCACCATTTTGCTCTTGCCGCATGCCGAAAAGACAAAACCAACAT
This sequence comes from uncultured Planctomycetota bacterium, assembly GCA_964524955.1. GTDB lineage: Bacteria > Planctomycetota > CAZGEP01 > CAZGEP01 > CAZGEP01 > CAZGEP01. The sequence goes on from CAZGEP010000007.1 coordinate 22,181, forward strand.
CCATTCCCTGGAAAAAGCGCTGGAAACCGCTCTGCAGGTCGCTGAATACCAAACCGCATCCGATCTGTGCAGACGGCTCATACGGCTTGTACCAGATGAATCCCTGTATTACTATCAGCTTGCCGACATTTACACACACGGTGGATATGACGCAGAACTGGCCGACACCTACCGAAAAATACTCCAGCGCTTCTGGCCCGCAGATGCTTATTTCCTTGAACGGTTCCAGCTTGCCTCCGCACAGGCAGGCCAGACGGATAAATGCAGCGCATTTCTCCAGGAAACCATCCGAAAATTTCCGAAAAATGTTCAGCTGCTGGAAACTGCATCCAGTTTTTACCGGGGCAACGGTGATACAGCGGCTGCGACCAAACTGATCCGTAAGGCTGTAAACCTTGATTTAATCTCTCGAAATTCGCCGCACCTCCGTCTACAACTGGCTGAACTGCAGATGCATAGTAGACAATTCCCTCAAGCATTAAAGCGTGTTGAACGTCTGCTCAGTATGCAGGGCATCCATCCTGCTGTTACCGAACGCGCATTTCAACTGAAAGTAACCATCCTGACTCAGACCAACAAAATCAATGACTTCCTTACGGAAATATCGGCAAAAACTCCAGATAATGTCAATGCCCAGTCCCTTCTGGCCGACGTGTACTTCCAGATGGGAAAGCATGATAAAGCGGTCGTTGAATACGAGAAACTTCTGGATAATAAGCCGGACCACAAAATCATTCAACGCCTGTCTGCATGTTATATGCGGTCAGGCAGCATCCAAAAATTCATTAAACTGTGCGAGAAGAAGAACTCCGTTTTTCCTCATGAAAAAAAGACTGTGCTTAAAGAACTGGTGGATCTTTGCAGGGAATCTGGAGATCTTTCCGGGGCAGTGAAATATGCCCGACAGATATACAAGCTCATGCCGGACTCACCGGCTGCACTCAATCAATACACAGATCTGCTGCGGTCTACGGGAAAACACTCTCAGGTTCTGGATGTCTATTTGAATAAAGTGCACGTATCAAAAGCGTATTCCGACTGGAACGCCCATCTCTATTTTGGACTGGCAGACGCGTATATTCAAAACAACAACATGAAACAGGCAACGCAGACACTTTCCACAATCCTCAACCACACAGACCGTGACGTGTTTCGGAAAAATGCCTTGGGAAAACAGATTGAAATCTGGAAAAAATCCGGGACGATTGCCGAATATATCCGTCGGCTGGCTGATGCCTGCAGGGATGACCCAACTGAAAAGCAATTAATTACACTTACAGATATATATGTTCAAACCCGGCAGAACAAAAAGGCAGTCAGCGCATACAACCGTCTGATCCTGAAATACCCCCGCGAAAACCATTATATCAACTACCTTGAATTCCTAAGACAACACGGCATGGAAAACGTGGAGATAAAGGTCTATACCGATTTCTTTTCAAGGTTTCCATGGAAAAAGCGCTCCTGTATTACAGACTTTTTTTATGCCTGCAAAGCCGCTGGCTCACTCAAGCAGGCACTTTCGGTGGCCCGCGAAATGATCCGATTCAAGCCGGATTTTCATTTTGTAACCAAGAACTATGCAGCAATACTGACCCGGGCTGAAAAATACAGTGAAGCACTGAACGCCATTAAACGTGCGACGAACCAGTCTACCAATTCCCTGATTCGGGATAGTTTCCGTCTGGAAGAAGCCAAAATCTACGTCAAACAAAACAACATGGAGGCTGCGATTGAGATACTCAACGATATTTCTAAAAACAGCGGTATGCCGTTTCTCAAGATGAAGGCCGGAAAAAAACTCAGTGAAATCCGCAAGAAATGGATTATTGATGCAATTGTTACAGAAGCAGCCGATCCTGTTGTCAAAGGCCAGAAGTGGCTGATTTACAAAGAGAAGTTTGTTGCCCTCAAAACAGATACAAATATATTCAATTACTACAATCATCTTGCTGCATCAAACACAGATGCCATTACCGTAAATAACCTTGCCTTTACAAAGAAGAAGGTCTGGGCAGCTACGTCACAAGGCGCTTTTGTATTTGACCGAAAAACAGAGAAATGGACAGAGTACGCGGTGGGCGGCAGTCATATCGGCAAACCCGTCCAGAAAATTTCAGTTGATAAAAACGGTATCATCCAAGTTATTGTTCACACATTCGATCACATCGACAAGAACA
>CAZGEP010000007.1:24370-56628 GCA_964524955.1 uncultured Planctomycetota bacterium
TTCAGGCAGAAGCAAAATGAACCTTTTTTGGGGCGACCTGCACAACCACAATTCTATTGGATACGGAGAGGGCTCATTGGACCGTTCCTACCGGATTGCCCGAGGATGCCTGCTGGATGTATACTGTTTTACTCCGCACGGCCGCTGGCATGATCTGCCCGCTAATGACACTGCGCTTGCCGAACATCACAGGATTGGTTTTGAAAACGTACAACGCGCATGGCCAGAGGTTGTCAGAAAAGCTGCCTCAGAAAACAGGGCTCACGACATGGTCTGTTTTATCGGTTTTGAATGGCATTCGAGTCAGTACGGTGATTACCACATTCTCTTGCCTGGTGATACTGGAGAAATATACGCGCCCGACCATGTTTATGAGCTTCAGGAATACACCAACAAATACAATGCGGTCATGATCCCCCATCATATCGCGTATCATCCGATGTGGCGCGGTATCAGCTGGAAGGATTTCAACACATCCGTTTCACCGGTTGCCGATGTTTTCAGCGAACATGGCTGTTCCATGGAACCGGAAAATCATCACGCCATGCTTCTCCATTCCATGGGTGGGTCACAGCGCTCTCAAACATTTATGGAACAGCTCAAAAAAGGTCTTAAGGCTGGGGTGATTGCTTCCACAGACAACCATTACGGTCATCCGGCATCCTACGGCGAAGGCCTGGCTGCGATCTGGGCCGAAGAGCAAACCCGGGACTCAATCCTTTCCGCGATACGAAATCGTCACACCTATGCGGTAACCGGTGATCGCATTCGGCTGGAGATGCGCATGGGCAACGGGATGATGGGAGATATACTTCCGGTCTCTTCAAACAGGGAACTGCATTTGAATGTAAATGCAATGGGAGAGATCGATTATGTGCACATAATTAAGAACGGCACCGTCGCATTCAATGCAGTGCCGTCCCCATCCGCTGCCCGCACTCACGATTCGTATACGATACGCGTTGAATTCGGCTGGGACGCCATGACATCCCGTCAGGTAACGGACTGGAAACTCACCATCGCCGCTGAGAATGGAACGATCCGGAATGCAAATCCCTGTTTTGCCGGTGGCAGCGGTTCGGTGGAAAAGATCAACAGTGTTGATTCTCTTGCTGAGAATTCGGTAACTGTTTCCGCATTCACATCCAGGCAAAACTCGCGCCCGACCAGTTCACTTGTTCTGGAAGTCAATGGTTCTCCGGATACCGCAATTTCCGTGTTCGGTCAAGCAAAATACCAGAACACTACCTGTCCAATTGAATTATCCAGCCGGATTGAGTCACTGCTGTGTGAGGACTGCTGGACTGCGATCAGCGACATCTTTTCCTGTCCGCGGCTTTGCATTGGGAATACCGCTGACGCGTCTGTAAACAGATTCAACACGGTCTGGACCGATCCGGAGCCAGGCATCGATGATTGGTATCTCGTTAAAGTACAGCAGAAAAATGGTCACATTGCATGGAGTTCTCCGATATGGTGCAGCGATCAATAACCCATACCCGACCCCATTTTCCCGAACTGCAGACTTTTCTTCGTTTCCACCTTGTCGATGACATTATTCCCTTCTGGACAACCCATGCTGTGGATGAGACAAATGGAGGGCTTTTTACGTGTATCAATGATGACGGAACGCTTCAAAAACAGGACAAGTATATCTGGTCTCAAGCGCGCGGCCTGTGGACCTTTTCCGCGCTGTACCGCCGCATTGATCAGAGACAGGAATGGCTGGATGTCGCACACGGTCTTTTTCAGTTTCTAAAGAAATACGGACAGGACAAAGACAATTGCTGGGTATTCCTTACCACCGAATCCGGTGAATTAAAAAAAGGAGCGGAAAGCATTGTAACCGATGCGTTCGCAATTATGGGCCTGGTCGAATACTTCCAAATTACGGAAAATCCAAAGGCGCTCGATATGGCCGTCAAGACGTATGAATCCGTGATGAAACGACTGGCCGTACCGTATTCCTACGCCACGGCCCCCTACCCCACACCGCGGGGGCTGCGCCCCCACCGGGAACCCATGCAGTTCTCACTCGCGTTCTATGAACTGTCAAAGGTATCCGGTACTGAGGAAATTCGCAAGACCGCACTGAACATGGGGGAAGATATTCTGAATCACTTTATCGCCCCCGAACGTCAGGTCGTTCACGAATATATCGGCCTGGACAACCGCTATGTTCCGGAGACTCCGGCCGGCCGGGCCATGGTGCCGGGTCACGGCATCGAATCTATGTATTTTCAGATCTTGAATTATACGCATGCCGGTAATTCTGCTAATGCTGACCGGGCCTGCCAGGCGTTAAAGTGGTGTCTTGAAAAAGGGTGGGATCCAGAATACGGAGGTATTTATCTGGGCATAGACATCGAAGGCAAGAAGCCGGTATACTGGAAAAATCATGAAAAGAAACTCTGGTGGGTTCACGCTGAATCCCTGGCCGGGCTGCTGCTCGCATACGAACACTGCCGCCAGAACTGGTGCCTGGAATGGTATCAGCGGGTTCACGACTGGTCCTTTGCGCATTACCCGGTCAAGGAACACGGTGAATGGACCCAGCGGTTGGATCGAAAAGGAAATAAAATAACGGATTTGATTGCACTGCCGGTCAAGGACCCGTTTCACCTGCCGCGCGCACTGATCGTGGCGATTGAATCCCTGACAAGGATGAATTCTACTCCCTGAGACGCGGATCAAGCGCGTCCCGCACCGCGTCACCGAAAATATTGATGGAAAAGACAAGCAGGAACATCATGATAAAAGCACCTACTACCGGCCACCAGATTACGGGGTCCCGGCTCAGCTGACTCCGGGCACCATCCACAATTCTCCCCCAGCTCTGGATCGTTGAGGGAACACCGATCTTGATATACGCAAGAATCGCTTCGACCATAACCAGCCCGCTGAACCGCAGGATGGAACTGATCAGGACCACATGAATCAGGTTGGGAATAATGTATTTGATCATAATCACAGCATTACTCACGCCCAGAGCCCGGGCAGCACTCACATAATCCAGTTGTTTCAGTTTGATCGTCTCCGCCCGCAGCAAACGGCACAGCGCGGCCCAGCCAACCACACCGAGAATAACGCAGAGAAAAATCACCAGCTTGTCATCCTGATATGCGACATTGTGCGTGCCGGACTCAAACTGTGCCTGAACAATAATCATCATCGCACTGATCAGCAGAATAGACGGAATGCTTCCCAATGTGATGTAAATAAACTGAATTGCGTCATCGATCCTGCCCCCGAAATATCCAGCCGTAACGCCGAAAAATATGGCAAACGGAATCACAATCATCGTCGTAATCAACCCGACAATCAGCGCGGTTCGTATCCCCTTGAGCAGTTTATAAAATACATCGCCCCCGGCCTTGTCCGTACCCCATACATGAGCTCCTGGTTTTTCAAGCGGTGGATATTCCCATTGTCCTGTTTCCTTGTTTTTCTTTTTATCGAATGCCGTTTCCGCAAACGGGCTGGAATAGCTCTTCTCGAGATTCGTCTGAACTCCTTTTGCATTCAACTCAATTCCCGAGTAGACGGAAGCAACAATACGATCAAAAACCGATCGATGCTCTCCGTAAATAATCGCCCCATTCTTGTCCTTCCTGATATTTCCGTCTTTTTCTACCAGCCCAACCTTGTAATGAATTGAATCCACAAATGCGATGCATATGTAAAAAATAATAACACAGAAGGAAAAGAGTGCCCACCTGTTTTTAGCTGTTCTGGAAAAAGCCTCCCGGTAATACTTCTTTCCATATGCCCATATGCCAAAGACAATGCATCCTGTGACAAAAACAAAGAAAAAGATATCCGAGTAGAGAATCACGAGTTCCATGTCAATCGAACCTCACTCTCGGGTCAACCAGTGTGTAGCTGATATCCGTTAACAGCAATCCGACGACATAAAGAAAGGATCCCAGATAAACCATGGCTCCAACGACCCGAAAATCCTGCGCCTGAATTCCTTCCAGGGTATATCCGCCCAGGCCAGGTATACCGAAGAAATTCTCCAGAATCAGACTTCCGATAAAAAGCATTGGAATCACAAGTACCACATTGGTCAGTATGGGTATCATGGCATTTTTCAGTACATGTTTAAAAAGAACCGACAGTTCGGAGAGTCCCTTGGAACGGCCCGTGCGGACATAATCCCGGTTCACCTCTTCAAGAAAGATTGTCCGGTAAAAACGGACTCCGCCTCCCAGGCCAATTAACACCGATACAATAATCGGCAGCATCACAAATCGGATGCCGCTGAATCCGTCAGCAAATCCGGATACTGGAAATATTTTAAGCCACACGCCAAAAATCAGCTGCGCACTGAAATAATAGAAGAGTGACAGAATGGACATATTTACAATGCATACCACGGCAACCATGCGATCAATATAGGTTCCTCGGCAATACGCAACAATCATGGAAATAAAAATATTTACAAACAGTCCCAGAATAAAAACCGGTACTGTAATCATCATTGAAGCCCCCATCCGAGAAACCACCTGATAGCTGATATCCGTTTTTTCCCGGTCAGACTGCCCGAAGTCAAACCAGAAAAGCCGAACGGATTTCTGGAAGAAAACGGTTTGCGAGAACCATTCCACACCGCGAGCCTGCTGTGCGTCAATATATTCTTTGAGCTCTGTTATTGATTTCTCAGGATTCTCCGGACGCAACGCTTGATACTGAACAACCGCCTCAAAGGGAATGTTCTTCGTTTCTTCTGTCTGATGCAGAACAATAAACGGCACACCGGCCTCCAGCAGTCCACTCACAACACCGGCCTGTTCGGCTGTAATCCCCGACCAGTCCAGAAGAATGACTTCATTCCCCTTCATATCATCATATATCCGACGGATCAGGCTGGCTAAACCGTCCTGCTCTGTAAACTCCTTTTTTTCACTCAAACGGTTTGGGATATCCTCATCCCCCTTTAATCGTTCAACTTCTTCAGCAACAGTTTCCGGAGATAAATTGCATAACCGAATTGTATAATCCGGAAGTCCCTCTTTGATATACGCAGGCAGCCTATTTGTATCACTGATATAGTAAACAGTATCCCGGGTATTAAAAAACAATGGCAGATGATAGTTGCGTTCTCTTTTCCAGATGTAGACATTTGCGGGATTGTTGCTTTTAACTGCCAGCACACTGGCTGCGATATCATCTGTACCGTTTACATAGAAAAAGAGAATAAAGGTGAGAATATTCACACAAATAAGAATTGGGATTGAATACAGCACACGTCTGAGAATATAACTCCACATCAGTTACGTTCCCCTCGTACAGTTTTAATTAAGCCCGGCACGATCACCAGCAGCAGAACAAGAACACCTGCAGATAAGATCATGAGTCGCGGTTGATTGTATGTGGTAATATATTTCTTCCGTTTCTGCGGATCAATCCGTATGTATTTGGTTGTATTATTGGCCATTGGATTCGGTTTCACATTATGCACCCATTCGTGAAACAGTGAAAATGACTTGGGATAATACCCAAACTCCCACGGAGCATCATGACGAAGAATCTGTATCATTTTGCGTATAATCTGCAACCGTTCCGGACCATTCTCCATGGTTTTCATCTGTTCAAAGAGCCTGTCGTATTCTGGATTGGTATAATTGGCAGCATTTTCACCATGGTACTTTACCCGGCCGTTCGGCCCATACAAAAGGAATAAAAAATTCTCTGGATCCGGATAGTCCGCGTTCCATCCCCACCCGAACAACTGGTAATTTCCCGTGCTCATCTTCTCCCTAAACCGGTTATAATCCGTTTCCCGAGTGATCAGTTTTACATTAAGGCTGGCAAACTGTTTTTTTCGCCATTCGTTAAACATTGCATTTCCCGGACTTTGAACCGTGTCATAATACAGAACCAGTTGTTTTCCATCCGGGCCGATTCCCTCAGGGTAACCGGCTTCTGCTAAGAGTTTTGCAGCGACGGAAACATTCTTTCTGACCGGGGACTGCCTTTTTTCATCCCATTTGTGCGTGTACGCATTGATCCCGGCCTTACCGGACTCATACCCGTAAATACCCGGAGGAATCGGACTGTGGGCCACAATACCGCGTCCATTCAGAAAGATTTGAATGTATTCTTCCCGATTCAATGCAAGACTCAATGCCTGACGCAGTTTACATTTCTTTTCATCCAGCCCGCCGACAACCGGGTCGCCCATATTGAATCCCATGTAAACAACCGTGGTTCGTACAGAAGTCGTTAATCCAATTCCCTTCTCAGACATCTCTTCACTCAGCCGAGATTCACTCACGGACAAGTCCATAACCTTACTGAAGTTTTCTGAAGAAATACCTGACATATCGTAATATCCCTGGAGAAATTTTCGCCATTCCGGGCTGTGTTCTTTCTCACGGCTGTATACAATTCTATGAATCAGCGGCAGCTCTTTATCCGCGTCATCCAGCAATCCGTTTCCCCGGTCTCCGGCCTCCCCATCCGATGGATACAATTCCTTGCGGTAATTTTCATTCTTTACCAGTTCGATCCGCCGGTTCGGGTCGTACCTTGCCATCCGATACGTACCCGTTCCGACCGGAAACCAGTCAAGGATGATATTTCTATCAATATTCTGTTTTTGTGAGTAAAACCGAATTGTTTCTTCAGGCATGGGGGCGAAAAACGGCATGGCCAGCCAGAATTTTAATTGTGGATATTTCTTGTTGAGTATAATACGATACGTATAATCATCCACAATTTCTACGGCTTTACACGGAATCGAATGATAATCTATGATAATCGGATTGTTCCGCTCGTCCTCCTCGCGGTTATAAAAAATGCCTTGCTCCTTTTTACGTTTCTTCCGAATTTCTTCTATCCGTTTAGAAATGTGTTTGCTGAATTCAGGCATTCCCAGAAAATACTCAGAAACAATGGTCGCGTAAATGGGACACTGAAGCCGCATGTCTGCCAGACGCTTAATCTGGTACACATAATCCCGTGCCTTGAGCTCCCGGGTTCCTGTTTTTTTAAAGTCGAACACATTTCGTATATTGTGCACCTGTTGTTCCGTAAGGTTTTGGTACAGGAACTCACCTTCCTTGTTTTTCGCAAAACACGGATGATTCTGGTATAGAATTCCTTTTTTAATTCGTATTGTCCAAACCGCTCGGGACACTTTCGCCGCTGGCGCGTTTTCCTTAATTTCATTACCATCCGTATCATAGTACCGGCAAACCGGTACGTGTTCGGCAACCAGTGGGATCAATTCATATGGGCGTTTCAGGTAATGGTATTGCAGCGGGGGTTCATAAATTCTGCAGATCAACCGGTACTCATCTGAACTGTAGGAACGGGCCGGGTCCAGTTTTTTGGGACGTTCTGAAAACGAACTGAAGAGAATATTCTTTTGGATTTCCTCGTCCGTATACGGATTATTCAGGATACACCCGGAAAGCAGAAATGCCTGAAGAAATATCAGGAAAAATATATGTACGAAATAAGATGGTATTGGTTCGGAAGCGCTCTTAATATAGATACTTTTCAATATCCACACCGTTGTAGTATTTCACGTTAATGTCTTTTTCTCTGGAAAGATCGATTTTAGTCTGGCTGCCGGAACTGAGTTTATTCCCGTTGATATCCGAATAGAGTTTAACCACCGGATCACAAGGCCGTTCGTTGTTCAACTCGACCACAGCCGCGGTTTCAGCAGTATTCAGCTTGACAAAGGATCCCACCGGAAAGGGCGGAACGAGTTTTTCAAAGAAGAATTTAATTTCCGGATCAAACCATCCGTCCAGGCCGAACTTGATGTAATAGAGCGCCTGCACCGGCTGCTTGTTCGGCACATACGGATTCGGCGCGGTCAGACAGTCGTAGATATTCACAATACTGACCAGTCTGCTGAAAATATTGATTCCCTTTCCCAGGAGCGGGACATCCCCCTTCAGCGCCGGGTATCCGGTGCCATTGAACTTTTGGTGATGATTGAGAGAGATATTTGCGGCTGTGGGAGATATCCTGTCCTTAAGGATTTCGTATCCTTTGAATACATGCTTTACCAGTTCCCGTCGTTCTTCTTTGCTGTGACCCAGAGGTTTAACTGCGATTCCCTTGTCCAGTTCCGTTTTTCCAAGGTCATGAAAGATTGCACCAACCCCAAGATTGTGAATCGCATCGTTAAAAGCCTCCTTGGTTCCCCGTTCCTTGACTAGAATGGACTGAGCCTTAACGCCGAGCAGAATAGAAAGATAGCAGACATTGAATGAATGCGCGGCCAGATAATTGTCGTACGTGTTCAGATCCTGAAGAAAGTTCACGCTGGACGGATTGGAGAAGATGCCGTCAAAGAGATCCTTGATCTTGGGCGCGTATCGGCTGTAATCGAAGTTTTCCTTTCTGCCGCTCATCATCCCGTCAAAATGTTCCTTGACATCACTGAATATATCGCGCTTGACGACCTCCAGTCTCTCATCAATCAATTCGTCGAGAAACTCAAGGTCGTCGTCAATAATCCAGAGATGCTTGACACCGATCTGATTTAACTTTTCGATCATCACGTCGGTGAGCTTGAACCCCTTTTTAAGAAGGTCCATGTTGGGTTTGTCCGGTTTGGGAATGGGTTTGGCCAGGACCATGGATTCATCGGCATCTTCAATCGGAATCAGTCGCAATGATAATCTCCTGTCTTTTGGGTTGAAAAGATAGGGACACATCCTCCCCTGTTTTTCATATTAATGGACCAGCAGTTCCTGCATCGGACGCTTGGGAACATGGTGAACCTGATCTTCTGTACGGTAATAGGTAACCGTTCCATCTTCGGCGTCTTCAATTACGCATTGCTCTGCCGGTGTACCCAGCGCAATCACCAGCACAATGTCAAGAGATTTCGGCAGGTTCAGTTTTTCTTTCACCGCACTTCGTTCAACCGAACCCAGCATACATCCGCCCAGACCCTTTTCCACCGCACCAAGCAGCATGCTCTGACATGCGATACCCGCATCATGCCCGGGAGATTTACTGACCTCCGTATCCAGAAGAACCAGTATATAGGCCGATGGTCTTTCGCCCGGCTCCGGACCATCCCAGTCCTGAAGAGATGCCGCCCATTTCAGATGCGGAAAAATAGAGTCGTTTGTTTCCGGGGTGTTGGATATGAAAAACTTCAACGGCTGAGCATTCCCGCCGCTGGGTGAAATCCTTGCGAGCCCAACCAGCTCTTCCAAATCACCCCTGCTGATGGATACGTCCTCTTTGAACCGCCTGTAACTTCTGTTTTTACGTATTAGATCCTGTATCACACCATCACCTCATTCAATGAATATTTGATAGAAAGAAGGTATTGTATTTACATCAGGATTGATTTCAATTCTTATTTCAAAACTATTGGGAGGTAATAACGATGTCAATGCGTTTATTCGTTGTCTGGTAAACATATCCGGAAACAATCTTGCAGTAATACCCGGCTTTACCAACCAGAAAATATCGAGTTGAATACGGAGGGGCTGACATCGAAAAGTCACCTTCCTCATCCGCAATATCAACAATCGAACTGTTCGTCCATGATATCTCCGGATCGGAACCTTCAATACTGACCGGATAAGCATGGGCCTCATTTACACCGAAATAATCTTCCCTGAAAGCACTGAATTGCACAGAGCTGTTAAATCGACTTACCTCGTCGTCCGTGAGCTTTGTATTAAGCAGAATCACCCTTACCTGCGGAATACTTGCGTTGGTATCCGCATCGCGCACCATCCCGGTGACCGCCGCATCGAGAGTGATATGCTGCATATAGACGGTCGCTGTATATTTTGCCGGATAAATTGTATAATCAAACCGATACGTGTCATACCCATTCTTGACAAGAGTACCGCTGATATCCCACGCAACAATATCCTCGCCCACAATCTTTCCGTCAGCATCTGAATAAAGATATACCTGCTCGTTTGTCCGCTCCCCCCCCGTGCATCCATCAGAACATCCTGAAGAGGGATCTGGGTGAATGTATTATAAACTGTCAATTCTATAGAACCGGACGGCAGTTCGCCAGACTCATCCCCGCCGCCGTCGCTTCCTCCGCACCCACAAAAAGAGGCAAGACATGCACACAGCAAAAGAAAAGACCAGAAACGATTCGTTCGCAAATGAAAATCCATTCAGCACTCCGTAACAAACACGTAGAAAAGCATACCACTTCAAAAAAAACAGTCCACCGAGTCAATGATAATATATGTATACTCAAAATAGTATACTCAAAACCGGTGAAATATATTTAATAAAATACAAAAAAAGCCCCGTAATCTCTTACGGGACCTTAAACACTGCAACGAGTAATACCGCCGATTGCAGCAAGAAATACGTTTCAGGCAACGCCTGTCAATCATCCAAGAAGCTGCAAAATCGAAAGCCGTGACAGATTAGACTGACTCATCAAGGAAATACCCGCGTTCTGTTGTATCTGAGCTTGAACCTTGGACATGATACCGATCGCATAGTCCAGATCCCGAATCCTGGATTCGGATGCCGTTAGATTCTCAAAAGCAATATCCAGTGCATTCACATTGGTCTGCAGCGTATTGGTCTGGAATGCACCAAGTTCCGCCCGAGTGGTGGCAATATCAGAAATCGCCTGGTCGATTATTCGAAGCGCCGCCGAAGGATTTTCAGACATCGAATTATCGCCCCCGCTTCGCAAGGTGTACAGAGCACCGTCATCGGTCTCTCCAAGAGAGGAGGTGTTTATTGCGGAAATTCCAATGGCCCGTTGTTCTCCAGAACCGCCACCCAGCTGAAAGACCAGGCCGCCACCTTCGACTTCAAACGAGAGCTCGTCACCGGCCGTAACCGTATCCGCCAACGACACCTCCCCTTTCATAGTTCCGTTGTCAATGGTAATGGTATTTCCTTGTGCGCTTACCTGTTCACCATTTACCGTTGCTTCGACATCCGCGCCTTCTGTCTTCCCCTCTGTAACTCCGACACCGGACCCTTCAATGGTTTCAACATCCACATATTGTTCCGACCCCACTTCTGTACTGACCAGATTGCCGCCTTCCACAGCAACACCGGTATTTTCCGACTCCGCGTTTATGGCTTCAGCAATGTCCGCCGCTGAAGTACCTGCGGCAAAACTCAGCTCCACGCTGCCTTGGGATCCTGCAATTTTTATGGTTGTGTCGTCAACGGCATCCTGTATTGCCCCCGCATCTGCCTGTGCGGCTTCTGCGTCCACGCGGATTGTCACATCCGCTGGAAACGCATTCGGATCTGCGGTCTGAATGTCAACACGCTCAATACCGGCATCCACATTGGCTACATCAAAATCGGCGTTCCCATTGAGCAGACTCTTGCTGCCGTATTTGGTTGTATTTCCGATCCGGTCGATCTGGTTGAGAATCGAATTCAGTTCCGCCTGGGTGGCCGCCTGCTGCTCCTTGTCCATGGTTCCGGTATTCGCAGCCTTGACCGCAAGCTCGCGCGCGCGGACAAGTAGCAAACTGGTCTCATTTAAAGCGCCTTCTGCGGTAGAAATCAGATTGTCCGCATATTGTGTATTTTCATTGGCCTGGGCAATGGATTCCAGCTGAGTGCGGAGTAATTCCGAAATAGTCAACCCCGCTGGATCGTCAGCTCCGCTGTTGATTCGCTGCCCGGACGACAGCTGTAACAATGATGTGGCTAATTTGGTATTGGCATTGACAAGATTTCTCTGAATGCCCAGAGATACAAGATTTTTGTTTATGTTTAAACCCATAATCCACCCCCTGAAAAAAGTAATTTCAAGGGATAAACGGAGACCGATAAAGGTGAGAATACTTACCCATCCATGTGTGAAGAAGGAAACTCCGTTTTCCCATTTCTCTGATATAATTATAGCGCATAAAACCGCTTAATCAAGTCCAAAAATATGTATATTTTCTCACAACTTCTGTAAATCTGTATTTCTATAACCGTTATTTTCTTCTTGAAAATCGAATCAAATTACATATACTCTTACGAACTGTAAAATTCGTATTTATCCTTACACAACAAGACTTCATGAAAAACTGTACCGATCTCGAAATTATTCGTAATCCCTATTGCTTTAGAAAGTTGTACATTTCCTGTACGCTACCCGTTTTTCTGATTTTCTTTCTTCTTCAGGTTCCCGGATGCACATCCGGTGAAAACGGTTCGGATCCGAATGCGATTACAGACCAAGCGGTTCAGGAACTCAACTACTTTAATTTTGTGAAAGCGCACAGGCTGTTCACACAGGCCCTGGAGCTGACCGAAAAGGGTTCAGAACCGTGGCAAAAGGCCCTGTTCGGAAAATCCGTAGCCGTTCACCACATTTTTCCGTGTACTGCGGAAAATATTCAGGAAGCAGAAGAAGGATATCAGTTGCTGATTCAGACGGTCCCGGATTCAAAATACGCACCGCGCTGTATGCTCCACATCGGCAGGATTCTGGAGTTGACAGACTTTTATAAAGACCAGGGGAAGCCGGCTGAAGCCAGAAAGTGGTACCAACGTGTCATTAAGACCTGGCCGGATTCAGCCGTTGCATCCGAAGCCGCCCTTCGCGCTGCTGCCACACACATTCAGACATTTGAGACTGCCGAGGTTACGAAGGGCATTGCGTATCTGAAGAAATGGCTCCAGGCGCATCCGGAGAATACCCTGGCATCCGGCATGTGGATGTACATCGGGGACAGCTATTTTGAACCGCTCAAGGATTACCGAAATGCGCTGGACAGTTATATCAAAGCAGACACCATCGGCTTTCCGGAACCAGAAAGAGCCGGCGGACTCTACTGGCGAATGGCGGTGATCGCTCAACGGCATTTGAACGACAATCAGAACGCGGAAAAATATTACCGGAAAATTATTGAGATTACCCCGACCAGCGGAAAGGCGTATGAGGCACAGCTCGCGCTCAAACGTATGGGAATTGATCCGCCTGCAATCCGGTCTCTGAAAACAGGTAAACCCATAACAAAAGAAAACAGGTAAACCAATGCCCGAAAATGGCACTGCATTATCGAAGAAGAAAACCAGACGTGTGAACAGCAACCTGATTGCTGTTATTGCTGTCGTACTGACGTTCGGACTGAGCCTTTCTAATGTCATCCGCAACCGCTGGAAGCACGAGGATACCTCCAAAACCATCCTGCGTATTGCCCACTGGCAGCTTGAACTCGGATACCGCAAGGCCCTGCAAAAAGTGATTGACCAATATCAGAAACTTTATCCGAATGTTCGAATCATCCAGATCCCGGTCACAGAAAAGGTCTGGGGTCAGTGGATCAACACGCACATGGTCAGCGGGACCGCACCGGATCTTGTAGAAGTCGGACACAGCAAGATCCTTCAGGATCCCTATAAACAGTCCCGTTTCTTCATTCCTATTACCGAATTTGTTAATGAAAAGAATCCGTATAATAAAGGAACCACCATTGAACACCTGCCCTGGCGTGAGACCTTTATCGACGGCATGCGGGGCGGGTACCTGGCAGAACTGCAGGACTATTTCAGTGCTCCCACCAGCATGGTCACCATCCGCATCTACTACAACAGGGATCTGCTCAAAAAGGTCACAGGAAGCGACAAGGCCCCGAATACACTTGACGGATATCTGAGTTTCTGCACGAGAATCCGTGAATACGCTCAAAAGACCGGTAAAGATATCATTCCAGTTGCCGGAAGCCGTTTTTCAGTCCAGTTTTTTGTCAGTCGGTTTATGGTTATTTTCGGAGCTCCCTTTGAATCCAAACTCGACGTTAACCTGACCGGCAGTGTAGATCTGGATGAAGAATACATGGGTTTCTGCAAGAGCCTGATCAGCCTGCATTCACCCGGCATCAAGGCCTGCTACGAGTGCCTGCGTAAAATATGCAATGAATTCCAGTCCGGATTTATGGCCGTGGACCGGGACCAGGCTGCGTTTCTCTTTGTCCAGGGAAAAGCCGGTATGATCTGCACCGGCTCATGGGATGCCTTCAGTCTCTTTGAACAGGCAAAATTCAACGTAGGTGTGATGGATTTCCCCATTCCAGATAAAGACGGTCCCTACGGCAGTTATATTGCCGGTCGGGCTAATGAGGCCGGCACCTCCGGGTGTTGCCGATTCGCGATTTACAAGCAATGCCGACACAAGGAACTCGCCATTGACTTCATGAAGTTCTTTACCTCCTGTGACGTTAATTCCAGATTCAACCAGGAAATCGAATGGCTGCCTATTATTCTAACTGCCGAACCTTCAGAGCGGATGAAACCGTTCATGCCTGATCCCACAGGATACACCTCCCGGGTGAGCTTTAAATACGGAAACTATGTATACACCACGTTGGAGGGCCTTCAGTGGCGCTACCTGCAGGGAGAGATTGAATATGATGAACTGGCCGACACCGTGGAAGAAGCACTGCGGAATCCCACATACGGCGGGGATATTACCTATGCACGTAATTACGACTCCGCAGTCAAGCGTGTCCGCAACCACGAACGCACTTTGGCTCTTCAGGCGGTGCGCAGGCTGATGGATCCATCCGCGGATGACGCAGACCGGAAATTCAAGAAACTTCTTATTACCCAGGTCCGGCACAACAACGCTGCCGGGAAGAAATATCTTTTTGAACAGGTCCGAGGAAAAGAACTTGAACTCAAGTAACACACCGGTACTGGTGGAGAAAAAACGCATGAAGATGTGGTATTTCTTCAGAAGAAATACCATGCTTTACGTGCTGATGCTGCCCACGCTGATCGGTATGCTGCTTTTCAACTACTACCCCAAGCTGTCGGTGATCAAATACAGTTTCTATCGCTGGGACGGCGGGGTATCCATTGAAGAGTTCCGGGGACTCCAGAACTTTATTGAGATCTTTACCGCAGATCCCCTTTTCTGGCAGACCTTTTCCCTGGTCGGCATTCTGCTGCTGGCCAACCTCTTTAAAATGTGGCCCTGCATAATAACGGCCGTAGTGCTTCACCGACTCAAAAATACCAAAGCGCAGTATATGTACCGAATCCTCTTTGTAATTCCCATGGTCATTCCCGGATTGGTATGGCTGCTCATATGGAAGAGCTTTTACGATCCCACCGTCGGCATCCTTAACGCTCTGCTCAATGCCACCGGGCTGATGAGTGTTCTTCAGTGGCTGGATACAGCCATGCCTGCAATGGCCTCCAATGCCGCACCGATTCATGAAGAGGCTCTTGGCCCTATCTTTGGGGGTGTTGACGGGCTGATCCTGTTCGGGGTTTTGCTGATATTCTTTCGCAATGGTGTAGCCCATCTAAAACGGACCTGTGGCTGGCTGCTTGTCCTGGTGGTACTGGGTCTGATACTGACCAGTCCGATACATGCAGTTCTGATTCCAGCTGCTGCAGCCCTGCTTTCGTTTCTGCTGAACCGCCAGAATCCCAACACTCCAATTCCGTTTGTTTCCGGCCTTTCGATTGTGGTCCTTGGATTTGCCCTGCTGTTCTTTACCTGCATCTGGGTAAACCCAACCCATGCCTTTGGATGCGGATCACCGGCATGGCTGGGAAATAGTAAGCTGATCATTCCCGCGATATTATTCTGGGGTTTTCCGTACGTGGGTACCGTGGGCGTGCTTATTTACCTGGCAGGTCTGCAGAATATCTCCAACGATGTCTATGAAGCTGCTGAAATCGACGGTGCCGGTCCTATCCGGAAACTATTCAGCATTGAACTTCCCCTTATAATGACCCAGGTGCGAATTAACCTGATTTTCATGACCATCCATACCCTGTCTCAGTACGGTCTCTTTCTTCTTCTGCTGGGGCCCGGCGGCGGCCCTGGAAACAAGGGGATGGTACCTGGCCTGTACATGTACCGGGAAGCATTTTACAACCAGCGCTATGGTTACGCCTGTGCGCTGGGGATGGTCATGTTTGTCCTGATTCTGACCATTACCATATTCTACCAGAAATACGTGAAAGTGGAGAAGTAGTATGGCCGAACGAACCAGCAGAAAAGCCGAATTTTTCAAACATCTGTTTCTCTGTTTTATCCTTTTCTTTGCCTTCTTTCCGCTGTATGTCATGATTGTGGTCAGTTTCAAGACCAATGATCAGTTTACCAACAACCCCTGGTTCTTTGATTCCATCTCCACCTGGAACTGGCAGAACTGGGCCAAGGGCTGGAACACGGTCAGCACCTATATTGCCAATTCCATTGTGGTATCCGTGAGTGCCGTTATTATCTGTCTGATTATGGGAATTCTTTCCAGCTATGTGCTGGCCCGGTACCGTTTTCCAGGGCGGAGCATTCTCTATTACGGGATTGTTTCGTCCATGTTTCTCCCCGGTACGGCTGCCACGCTCGTAACCCTTTTTACCCTTCTAAAATCGTTGAGTCTGATTAACAGCCTGCTGGCCCTGATCATCGTGGGTGCAGTTGGTGGTCAGATTGTCTGCATTTTTATTCTCAAGCAGTTTATTGAGGATATTCCCAAGGAACTCTTTGAATCTGCAGAAATCGACGGTGCCGGACACCTCCAGTCCATCTTTCACATCGTGCTGCCCCTGAGCGGCCCGATCGTTGGAACCCTGGCCATCATGCAGTTCCTGCGCAACTGGAACAATCTCATGCTCCCCCTGATTGTCATCCGCGATGACTACCTGCTTACGGTTCCGATCGGTCTGATGCGTCTGGACGGCGAATATGTCAAGGAATGGGGAGAACTTATGGCCGGGTATACGATTGCCTCCATCCCGCTGGTTCTTCTCTTTATCTTTACCATGAAACTCTTTATCCGTGGCCTGACCGCTGGCGCGGTCAAGGGGTAAATACGCAACGGTCGCACACTCACCTTTTTTCCTATTTTCCAAAAACCAAAGCAACTGTTATGGTTAAGGCATTCATTTTCATAACCGTACATTCGCCCTTAAAAAGCAAACGTGACATTCGCAAATAATAGTATATCCATTAGCGCGTGACTGATGATCAAGGGCCACAGGTTCTTGATTTTCACATATACCCATGCGTAAACAAGCCCAAGGATAAACGTTGCAAAAAGCTTCGCACCTCCGTCCCCCCAGTGGGCTGCTGAGAACAGGAGAGAAGAACTCAAGACAAAACACAATTTATTTTTGATAAACGTCCTGCATATTCCCCGGTAGTACAGCTCCTCAACAACTCCTGCAGTAATTGAATAATACAGGATAATAAGAATGCTTGATTTTCCTGAATCGGAAATTACATCCCTGTATACATTTGTATGATTAACAATCTGTACAGTACCAAAAACACCCTCGAACAGATAGAATGAAACTGTATACACCCAGTAAAAAACAGGAACAAAAAGAATCCCAATAAAAATGAGCAAGACAGGTCTACGTTGCTTTATAAATATCAGAGAAAACATATCTGAAAAACAAATCACTTTTTGGCGATGCATGTAAAAGCAGAATATCAGCGGTATGACAACCCAGCTCATCAATTCCAGAATCCAATATAACCATGTGTCCTTAATAATCGGGTTGTACAAATCATTCAGGAAAAAAGGAGAGATCGCAACAAAAAATAAAATATAACACGTACCCCTTACATCAAAAATCTTGATTTTTTGTGGTTCTGAGCAATTATCCATCGCCATTTTTGTACTCTTAGCCAAATATTCGATGCGTTTCTTATACTATTGCGGATAAAAATCGTTTCATGGTTCTTGCTAAGGGTTGATTTCTGTTTTTTAAGATTTTTCAAAGCACGCATAACGTGAACTACCACACATCCGGGATATCAGTTCCCTTGAACCGGTAGAGGTAACTGCCAAAGGGCTTTGTGACGAGTATCACTGTATCGCCGTTCAGAAAGTATATTCTTCTAACCTCCCTCTGCGGCCATTCAGACGTTTCACTGAGATACAGAAAATCTTTTCTGGATATTCCTTTTCCGTCATCCAAACTTAGATTGCGTATTTCACAATATGCAGGATCTTTTAATGGTTCGAAAAGAACAATTAATTTCACCATGTTGTTCAGGTAAAACCCTGAATATATCTGTTTGCTGAACTTCGACAGCGAGTGCTCCCAGAGCTTTCTGCCGCTGCTTGCATCCAGGCAGACAATTTTGTGCGTGTTATGAATAAACTTTTCGCTGGATGTACATAGAAAAAAACACTCTTTCTCTTTCAATGCATTTTTCCAAGCTCTTTTGCGGACTCCGGATCCACATAATCGCTCTGGTTAAAGTCCAGTTCATCGGTTATTTTATTCAGTTGCATGCGTTCGATCAACGTAATATTCTCTTTTTTTGACAGCGGCAGAATTACGGATTCGCCGCACCCTTCGGCAATGCCATCAAGGGTCTTGTCACCGGTCTGGTTATTAAACGGCAACACGGCCAGAACCAGTCTTTGCTTACCCAGCGCGGCAACCAGACTCTGATCGGAACCCGCAGTGAAAACGGTCCGATTCCGCTTCCCGAATTTCTGCCCCCGTCTTTCTGAGTCTTCATTTCGTTTCCCCTGTCCTTGACTTTTTCAGTAACTGCAACGGTCTCTCCCAGTCCCAGGCTGATTTCCTCACTGATTTCATTGAGTTCTTCCAGATTAACCCTTTCAAGATCGTTTTCAATTTCCACAATGTTCTGGTAACGGTTCCTGGGTTTCTTTTCGCACATTTTTCGGATAATCGCTTCTACAAAAAGTGGAATCGCGGGATTCAGATCACGCGGAGAAGGCAGAGGCTCGGTCTTGATTTTCTCCAGAGTTGCCAGTGGAGTATCAGATTTGTACGGTTTGGCACCTGTCAAAAGCTCATAAAAAACAATTCTCAACGCATAGATATCCGACTGCTCTGTAGCTTTCTGGCCTGCCGCAACTTCCGGTGACATGTACGATACGGTTCCCAGGATCGTTCCGGATACTGTAAGCTGCGTCTTGATGCTGCCGGAAAACGCCAGACCAAAATCCATAACCTTGACAACACCCTGTTCATTGATCATGATATTGGCTGGCTTGATATCCCGATGGACAATCCCTTTGCTGTGGGCACTCTTTAATCCAGCCAGAATCTGTCTGAAAATCCCGATACCACTGCGCACAGTCAGCCCCTCCTGCTCAAGAAAAGCATGAAGACTCTTGCCCTTGACATATTCCATGGCAATATAAAACGTTCCTTGATATTCCGAGAGCGTATGCACAATTACAACATTCGGATGATTCAAGGCTGCTGCAGCCTGTGCCTCCCGCTTGAACCGTTTGACAGCTCTCTCCTCCTGGCCCAGTTTTCCGGATATAAATTTAAGAGCTACCTTACGGTTCAGGGACTCTTCATAAGCAAGAAAGACTTCCCCCATACCCCCTTTGCCCACGCGTTTGATTATTGTATATGGCCCGACTCGATCACCTTTTTTCAGATCCATAGTATTGAATTCCTGTAGCAGGTTGAGAAATCAATAATTTGATTCGGCTATATAATCATCGTTAATCCATTGCATTAGTATTTGAATAGCAATCCATTTGCCAAAAATCGATCAAATTGTAGTTGTCTTATTTTAAGAAACTTACATCATTCTTGAATTTGTGTTCGTACATAGCGTGTGTGAAAAACACCACCATTGTGGTTTTTTTCACCACCTCATTCGTTGTATTCCGTCACTTTTCTGCGTGAAAACAAACCACTGTTCCGTCTCTGGAAATTATATAAACCTTTCCCCTGGCTATGGCCATTCCGTTAAATATCGGTGGCGACGTGAGTGTGTATTTTGCGAGTATGTTTCCAGTCTTTTTGTCGTATATCCAGAACAGTCCGCCTTTGCGTCCCTCAAAGGCACCAAAGGGATCTTTCATATCCATTGTATCCGGTGGTCCGGCAACCAGCAACTTGTCCCGTGCCGCAACCATGGCGCGAACTCGAATCGGAATATCCTTTTTCCATGTACTGTTATCAAAGAACATGGCCTTTCCAAACCGGCCCTCGACTGGCTGTGCACCGGTAATCGTTCCGTGATTCTTTTTACCGGAACGATCCGCAGCTTCTCCATCATCAAATGAAAGAAACAATGCAAGCTCCCTGTCAGATTCCGGGTAGGTTCCGGGTTCAGATACACGTTTTTTGAGCTCATCCGGTGTCACCTGCCGATACGTCACCCGAACCTCATCCAAACTGCCGCCAAAGTAATATGGGGATTTATACGCACCGGCGGATGTACCCAGATCTACACCAATCTCCATCCCCTGCCCGGGTGCTCCGGGCAGCAGGGAAGGAACTTCTTTGGATCCGTCAGGTTTTCCATTGATGAATATCTGAATTTTCTTGTCCGTTGTCAGCACTCCGGCCACATGTGTCCATTTGTCCATAATGGACGTAGAAGCGCTGATCGTATGGATTTTGTTTTTTAGAATAAAGGAAAAACAGGGACGTCCGTTCTTCAGAAAAAGCGAATATCCCCGAAACGCGCCGCCGTGAGCCAGGATCACCCCATTGGAGGATACGGCATTGACCCAGGCATCAATAGTAATCGCCTTGCTTCCCGGATTCAGTGACTTGGATTTTCCGATGGAAATAGAAGCCTTGCCCATACCGCTTTGGGTCAGGAGTTCACACTCATTGCTGCCGGGCGTAAAATAAGTATCCGGATTGAGCAGCTGTGTTTTCTTTCCGTAAACACGAAAGACATACGCGGTCTTATTGTCATGAGAAATCAATTCTCCGACGGCGCGTCCGTATCGCCAGAATGCACGGCGGAAAAAACTGTTATCCAGAAATCCGCCGACCGGCTGAATCCTTTTCCCTCCGGCATTCTTTACGGTTACCGGTTTGAGTGCCGGAGTAAACACCTTATTGCGCATGTAAATATGTTCTTCGTCTGCCTGCAGGATATCTGCGAGCGCACCCGGTGCATCTGTTTTATATTTAAAGTGCGTGGTTTTTCCAAAGGTTGTTTTGAAGTCCTTCAGAACATGCTTGTTCGTAATCGCCCCGGTCTTGGCGTCCAGTGCGTAGAGATAAATTCCGCCGTCCAGATAGGAGGAACGCCCGGCGGCGAAATAAACTGTTCCGTTTCGGACCAGTACACTGCCGTGAACCGGCCACGCCGATTCCAAACGGTTGTATGAACCTATCTGACACCAACCCGGTGCTGCCTTGAAGTGCCACACAAGAACACCGTCACTGGCTCGCACCGCGGATACGGTTCCGTTTGCACAGCCGAAATAAAGAACTCCTTTGTGATATGACGGGGGCGAATCCACACGTGCAGAAGTCATATGGTCCCACTTCTTCTTTCCATCTTTAGTGCTAAGCGCAATCACTCGATATCCGTTGATGTCGGCAAAATAGATCTTCTTTTCTGCGATCACCGGGGACGACAACTGCTGATCCACCCGGTAGGTCCATGCTTTACTCAGCGTGTCTGATACCGGACAGAATGAAGCACCGGATCGCATATCATCATGACGAAAGACTGGCCAGTCGTTCTCATCCACAGTTTCTTCTATCCGGGTTCCAAATGCCTCTCCCTTGAATAGAATCTGCGTATTCCCCATTGCCGACTGAAGATTCACAGGCCGTGACGAAATCGCGTTAAATCCTTTCAGCTTTTCCTGGCTGTAGCATTGGCATGGATGCGGCGGTGCGTACTGCAGACCGTTTGCCGGCATCATCCCGTAATGACAGGTGCCCCGCAGCCAGTTGTGTACGGAGTGTTTTCCATGTCGGATATCCACAAACTCGGTACCCCGGCGGCTGGTCAGAATGTAATTGACTGTAGCTTTATTTCGATAACAGCGGTGATGATGATGGGAAATATAAATATTCCCCGACGGAACGGTCTTCTTTACCGCTCCGCTCTTCACGTCATATCCGACAAATCCCTCCGGCCATCTGGAGCGATACTTTCCGCCCTGAGATTTGATCTTATGCGAATATGTCCAGACCAGATTGTTGATGACAAAGACATCCTTCCATTCATACCACAAATGACCCAATGGAGTTTTTCGGTGTTTCCAGCGGAGTTTGCCGCTAACTGAATTTACCGCATAAAGAGTTCTGTCTGTGGAGCAAATCGCTGTATTGTCCGCGAGAATCAGCGCCCCAAGCCATACCGGTCCACCGCTGTCCGCCACCTTGATTCGCCATATTTCTTTTCCGGACACATAATCCAGTCCTACCAGATGCTGGTAATCCAGCAGACATACCACCTTGCCGTCTGTTGCCAGATTCAGTGCCGGATCCAGTTTCGCCGGTTTGACCTTACCGCGCATCGCTGTAAATTTAATATAATCCCTGGTCGTACCGCGATAGACGCTGGTTGTTTCCCACTCGATATTCCCTGTCTGAAGATCCACACGTTTGACCCTGGCCCCCTTGCCTGAGAGAACACTCAGGAGCAGTTTTCCGTCCAGATGAAGGATTTCGTTTGTATTCTCGGTCCCCTTGAATGTTTTGCTGATCTCTCCGGTGGCTGCATTCACTTCAGACACCGGGGCATGATATCCCAGGGTGACAAACAGACGCTCCCCGGCGCCAACGACTCGCCGGTGCAGATTCAACGGAAACACACCTGCACGGGACTTAAACCATGATTCTTTCCACTCGCGCCACCCCCACTGTTTAACGGGTATCTTCCACAAGAGTATTCCATTGAATGCGTCCCGGGCTGCGAGAAACCACTTGTCCGGCAATGCGTGCTGCCCCGTAGCACTGATGGGCGCATCGTTAACAAAGTAAAAGAGCCGCCGTCCCGATCCGACCAGACAGCTTACGCTCGAATCCGTGTCGTGGGCCTGCAGCCATCTGGGACCGGCGATCCACTGATACCGTTGCGGCGGTCCGACTGTTGTATCCTGCGCAACAGGATTGCCGTCCGGACCGTGACAGTAATGCGTCCAGTCATCTATGCTCCCGGGGCGCTTCTTTTTGTATACGCGCCATGATGCATTCAATTTTTCTGCCGAAAGGGCTAAGGGTATAAACTCCTGGCCGGCGGACGCACTCGATGTGACAGCCACGGCACCTCCCGGTGACGTCACACGTGCTGCCTCACTGCTGATAGCGTCGCTCTTTCGAAAATCAATCAGCAGAGTGACCAGACGGTCAGCATACGGAAGTTTACCGCCATCCCACTGGATCACAGATACATTTCCGTGCAGATTCTCTTTCACAAGTTGCTCTCTTGCCCGGACAACATCGTCACGACCCGGCAGAAGGACCTGAACCACAAATCGTCGTTGCCCACCGATCATGGAAAGGGTCTGAATATCTTTCGGATGGATCAGTACGCAAACGCCTCCTTTTATGCCGGCGGCATCGGCGACTGCGTCCGTAATAGAAGTGGTTTGAGCGGCAGGGAGTATCTCTACTGCACAAAAAACTACCAGCAGGCAGGCAAGTATACGTTTCATTTTTTCACAGACCTTTCATAGGTATCTCTGGCAATGGCAGCCTCTTCATTGGTAGGGATGACAAAAACGCCTACACGGGATTCATTCGCATGGATGCTTCCTTCCTGCTGCACTATATTTTTATTCGTTTCTTTATCAATAATAATTCCCAGCTGATCCATCTCACTGAGCACCTGTTCGCGCATCAGAAAATCATTCTCTCCAATGCCTCCGGTAAATACAATCCCATCACAGCCGTTCAGCACCGCCATGTACGATCCAATGTATTTTCGGATTCGATAGGCAAAGATGTCCCGAGCCAGTTTTGCTTTGGCATTCCCCTCTTCTGCTTTTCCTGCAAGATCACGCATATCATTTGAAAGCCCGGAGATACCCAGCAGACCAGAGTCCTTGTTGAAGATACGGTCCAGGTCCTCAACCGAATATCCGCGGCGAATCAGGTAAAACACCAGCGCCGGATCCAGGTCACCGGTTCGGGTTCCCATGACCAGCCCTTCAAGCGGTGTCAGCCCCATACTTGTATCCACGGAACGCCCGCCCTTGACCGCGGCAATAGAACAGCCGTTTCCAAGGTGACAGGTAATCAGATCCACTTCATATTTTCCTCGTTCCATTAGAGCGGCTGCTCTTCGAGCAACATATCGGTGGGATGTTCCATGAAATCCGTAACGCCGGACCTTGTGCTCTTCATACATCTCATAAGGCAGTCCATACAAATAAGCCACTGGCGGGATGGACTGATGAAATGCGGTATCAAAACATGCCACTTGAGGAATGCTTCCCAGCGCTTTTCTTGCTTCCCGGATACCGGTCAGATTGGGGGGATTATGTAACGGTGCAAGCTCGACAAATTCTTCAATCGCTTTCTCCAGATTTTCATCGACCAGAACTGACCCGGTAAACCGTTCCCCGCCGTGTACAACACGATGTCCGCAGGCCTTGATCTCAGCCATGGAAGAAAGGACACCTTTTTCTGAATCCGTCAGCATTTTTTCCATAATTTTAATTCCGGCCTGGTGGTCGTGTATCGGCCAGGACATGCGCCATTCATTCCTATCCTTCTCCAGAATGGCCTCAGATTCATCCGAACCGATGCGCTGAATAAGCCCCTTGGCAACGACTTCTTCGGACGGCATTTCATACAGCTGATATTTGATGGAAGAACTTCCGCAGTTGAGTACAAGAACCTTCATTGGCAAACTCCTTAATTCTTACGCATTGGCCTGAATAACAGTAATGGCTGTAACACCAATAATATCATCAACAGTGGCCCCCCTGGACATATCATTAACCGGCTTTGAAAACCCCTGAAGTATGGGCCCCAGGGCTGTTGCACCTGCCATATACTGTACAAGTTTGTAACAAATATTTCCAGAGTTGAGGTCAGGGAATATTAGAACATTGGCCTGGCCTGCCACCGGACTCTCACCGACCTTCTTGGCTGCAACGTCAGGTACAATTGCAGAGTCACCCTGCAGCTCTCCGTCAAAATCCATATCCGGCGCCATTTTCCGGGCAGCGTCCAGCGCAGCTGTCACATGACCAACATCTTCATGTGTGGCTGAACCCTTTGTTGAAAAGGAAAGCATGGCTACTTTGGGTACAACACCGAGAAGGCGTTCGGCATTCTGACCGGAGGCAACTGCTATCTCTGCCAGTTGTCCGGAATCCGGTTTTATCACAGCTCCGCTGTCAGCGAAAATAAAAGGTTTGTCCTTCTCGCCCATAAAATCCGGTATGACCATCACAAAGAAACTCGACGGTGTAGTGAACCCTTCTGCCAGACCGATCGTGAGGGTTGCAGACTGAATCACCAGTGATGTGGCGCTGTCAACTCCAGCAACCATTCCTTCAGCTTTATTTTCGCGGACCATCATGCCGCCGAATGCAAGCGGACGTTTGACCAGTTTTCGGGCAATGCCAACCTTCACTGAACTGGTGGCAGCGTATGATTCTGCAAAGCGTTCCAGCAAATCCGGATCATCGGGTGTACAGAGTCGTACACCCTCCAGGTCAATGGCGTTGTCCTGTGCCGTCTTTTTAATGCAATCGTAATTGCCGATCAGAATTGGTTCAGCAATTCCGTCGGCTTTTGCTCGCGATGCAGCCTGGATAATCCGTTCATCCTCTCCCTCCGGAAAGACAACCCGGGCAGGTGAAGCCTTTGCTCTGTCAATAAAGCCATCAATCAACCTCATATCTCACCTCTGTATGGATTGTTAAATGAGTTATTCTGTAATATCCGGTGTAACACCTTCAGGCATTGCAAGAGGACGCTCGACCGTGCTTTCAACAGCAACGGTCTTGCCGGAATCCGCTGCTTCATAAAGAGAAAGACCAACATCCAGCACATGATAGGCCAGTTCGCCACTGGCGCGATGCGGCCGGCCATACGCCACAGCTGCAGCAATGTCCGCTGCAGCGATACCGCGGGATTTACCGCTGTATCCGTTGGTCATGGGAGCATCTTCCCACTCGGGATTCTCAGCCTTGCAGCGTTTGACAGCAACCGTGTCATTAAAATTATTGGGGTTTCCGGTAGAAATCGTACCTTCGGTTCCATAGACTTCCATGTATGGGAGACGCTGACCACCCTTGATGTCAAAACTGGTAACAAAGGTGACAATGACATTATTCTCAAATTCCAGCAGTCCGGTCACGTGCGTGGGAACTTCAACATCAAACATTTCTCCGAATCCCGGGGACTCTTCTTTGAGATTTTTCCGCTGCTCCCAGGTTTTCTTGGTCATGGCAGAGACCCTTGAAATCGGTCCCAGAAGGTTGATGGCCATGGTCAGCGAATACACACCAATGTCAAACATTGGACCGGCACCAGCCTGATAAAAGAGTTCCGGAAATTCGTGATAACCGTCTGGACCACCACCCATGAAAAAGAGCGTTCCAGCGGTTGGAGTCCCAATAGCGCCGCTGTCTATGAGCGCGCGTGCTGTCTGGTGTGAATCGCCAAGAAAGGTATCCGGTGCACAGCTCAGTCGCACATTATTCGCACTGGCAGCGTCCAGCAGTTTTTTTCCTTCGTCACGTGTCAGACAGAGCGGCTTCTCTGCATGAACATGCTTGCCTGCTTCAAGCGCCTTGATATTTAACGGATAGTGTGCCTTGGGATTTGTGACATTCATGATGATGTCAATTTCCGGATTGGCCAGCATATCTTCGAAAGAAGCGGGAACCGGACGGCCCCATCCATTTTCATCCGCCTGCTTACATGCATCTTCAGCTCTATCCTGTCTGAGGTCTGCACATGCTGCAAGATTCAGCCATTTGGATTCTCCACAGACCTGAATATAGGGTTTACGTATCATTCCGCATCCAACAAGTCCAACATTCATCGCCTTCATACTTTACTCCCTGATAAAATATTAAAAAAGTTCAAGCTGTACGTCTTTGGGTGCAGGCTTATCCGAAAGATTCCTTTCTAAAAGGGATTCCGGTATTTCCCGAACAAACCTGGACATTTCCGCTTGTGTAACCGTCTTGTATTGTTTTCGTTTCTGTGCATGTGTTATAATCACTTGTTCAGCAGCCCGGGTCAATGCTACGTAAAAAAGTCTGCGCTCTTCTGCCAGATCCTGTTTTTCACCGTGAAGCGGAGTGACTCCCTCTTCAGCCCCGGCAATAACCACCGCGGGAAATTCCAGTCCTTTGGCTGCGTGAAAGGTGAAGAGCCGAACCTTCTGCTCCGCAGCCTGCATGGTGTCTGAATGAATATCCAGACTAATCCGTGCAAGAAATTTCGCTGCATCCTTTCCGTACGCCTGGGCCTGCTCTTTAATCACGTCTCTTCGCAGGCTGTTTTCAATATCTTTTTCTGGAATAACAATATATTTCTCAAACACACTTTCAAGAAATGCTCCAATGCCTTTCTGTTGAATCATGGGATAGCCTTTGTTGTAGAACTCGATCAGGTCGACAATTTTTTGAGCTATATCCGTCCGGATTCCTTCTGGAATAATCTGCGAACCGGGAGCATCGGGCGTCACAAAATTATCAAAAAGAATTTCTATGGTATCCCGTTCCAGTCCCGGCACTGCATGAGCAATCACCTTTTCACATGAAACCGTATCCGCTGGATTCTTATACAATCGCAGCAGATCAACGATAAAATCAAAGGGCGGTCCGGATATCAGTCCAGAGGAACGGCCAAAGGCAACGGGGATACCGGCGCGTTTGAATTGAGCGAGCAGAACACGTCCCACGGACTTCAGTCGAAAGAGAACAGCGATATCTGAAAACGAATACTCTCCCTCTGCCAGACCAGAACTCCGCACACCACCGACAAGTTTTTCGACTATGCGTACTATTTTCCTTGCTTCATCCCGTTCATCTCTGGCGCACACCACCCGTATTTTTTCTTCCGCCAGCTGTTTTCCGCAGGCAGTGATCCGTTGTCTTTCCGCAGATGGATTGTTACGGATCACCGCATGCGCAGCGCGAAGGATGGTTGCAGATGAACGGTAATTTTTTGTCAGGTGGACGGACTGAGCGTGCATTTTCTTCTGAAAGTCATCGAAAAATCGACCGTCCGCTCCCCGGAAACCGTAAATCGACTGGTCGGGATCACCTATCGCAAAGAGGCTCTTTGCTGCAGCGATATGCTCAAGGAATTCTGCCTGCACCGGGCTGATGTCCTGCAGCTCGTCCACACAGATATGAGTAATGCTCTGGCGCACCCGTTCAAGAAAGTCCGGATCGTTCCTGAATTCACGGACCACGGACGGAATGATATCCGCGATATCAACGGCATTATTGCCTGACACGAACTCCTGGTACACATCCCGCATCTGAATTACGTTGGCATCTGTCTCTTCATCATTGCTGCAGAACGCCTGTTCCAGAGACACAGCCATTTTCCGACGCTGGCTGTCCGGCAGAACTGGAAAGAGGTTCCGAAGTATACAAAGACGGTCCTGTCCGTCATACACAGTAATGATTTCCGGATACTGCTCTTTGAGAAGATCAAAACAGATTGAATGAAAGGTGCCGATCCGCACACCATTCGTTGGTGACTGAGTGCCGCCGTCAAGGCGGGCACGCATTTCATCAGCAGCCCGGTTGGTAAATGTGATCGCCAGTATATGATCCGGAGAAACATTCTTCTTCTGAATCAGGTTCGCCACCCAGCAGGTCAGGGTATGGGTCTTTCCGGTTCCCGGACCGGCCGTTACCATGACAATTCCTTGATCCTGATCAACAGCAGCTTTTTGTTCAGAATTTATTTTTTTTTTCAAAGGCAATTTATTCGCGGTTTCTACTGCGGCTTTTTTCTTTGCAGAAACCTTCTTCTTTGTGTACTTTTTCCCAGGCTTTATTGCAGATGGAAAGAGTTCCGCCTGACCGGCCAGGCGCTCCAGCTCACCGTCATTAAATACACGGATCACACCGAATTCTCCGTCAAAACCGGAGTGGGGAGTGATTTGCGCGGCCCGCATCCGCTGGATTGCTTCCGAGACAACCGGTCCGCAGGCCTGTTGTATATCCTCCAGTGGAATATCGTTGAGAATACAAAACTCGCTGCCCAGCCGCTCAATTATCTCCCGATACCCGCCCTTAACTCGTTTTGAGTTGACACCCACACCCTGAATTTCAGAAACAATTTCCGGCAGCGGTATCAGATAGGAAAAGCCCGGTGCGTCATCCGGCTGTCTGCTTTCCTTCCGATCCGCAAGCTCGACCACACGATGGAGTACGCCCACGGTAAGCTTCTTGCCGCATTCCGGACAAATACCGCCAAGCTTCAGGGTCTCTTCGGGTTCCAGACATACACCGCACTTTCGGTGACCGTCCATGTGGTATTTGCCTTCTTCGGGAAAGAATTCAAACGTGCCGAGAAATCCTTTGCGGGTCTTTAACGCATCGAACAATGCATCGTATGTAAAGTCTGTGTTAAATCGATTGGCCTCGCGACCGAGTTTAGCCGGTGAATGCGCATCGGAATTGGATATCAGAGTATAGCGGTCATTTCGGCTGATACGCCAGTTCATTTCAGGATCGGAAGACAGCCCGGTCTCAAATGCAAAAATATGTTCCGAAAGGTCCTCGTAACACTCCTCCAGGCGGTCAAAACCCGATTTTGATCCAAAAAGCGAAAACCAGGGCGTCCACACATGGGCAGGTATCAAAACAGCCCGATCCGATACCTCCAGGACGATCTCAAGCAGATCTCGAGAATCCAGGCCCAGGATCGGCCTGCCGTCGGACTGGATATTGCCGATGGCACCCAGCCGTGCGTTAATCCGCGAAACCGTTTCAAAGTCCGGCGCAAAAAGAAGATTATGAACCTTGCGGACCCGGTCGTTTTTTTTGTAAATCGAACTGATCTCAGCCGAGAGGCAGAAACGCACATCATTTCCCTGAACCTTGATCCCTTCAGCAGTTCCGGTCGGCGGTTCATTCCGAAGCCTGAAAAAACCGTTCCCCTCAGACTCCAGTTTTTCTTTCATCTCAGCAAACCACTCCGGATGTGTGAAATCTCCAGTACCCAACAGATCGATTCCCTTAACCTGCGCCCAGCTGAAATATCCTTCCAAGTCCGCCTGCTTGCTGGTTGCCCGGGAATATTTGGAATGGACATGAAGGTCTGCGATAAACGTCATGTAACCTTCCTGAACTTGCCGTTGCCTTCATTGACCAGCTTGGTGAAACCGTGCTTCTTGAGATTGCTGTCGCTTAGCCTTGCAGCAGTGGAATGGGTCCTTGCAAAATTGCAGGGAGTAATGACTCGCTGAATCTTTTTCCCGCAGTCGGGGCACGTCACCAATGCATCTTCTTTAATTGACTGCTCGATTTCAAAGCCTTCCACACATCGACTGCATCCCCCCTCCTTATTAACCGTCTGGTAAATATATGTTGGCATGTTAACCGCTCCTGTTATTCAATAAAAGCCGTGGTTCATTTTTCGATCCACAGCACACGGGATGGACGATATTCATATAAACAATACTGCCTATTATAATAAATATTTTCTGATTGATAATTCTTTTTTTTGATTATAATTTTGGCATACTAAATACCTGAACAACGGTTCACTTTCAAACTTTTTTACTGGCGGAGGCAAAATTGAAAAATGTAAGTAGAGTAGTGATGGCATTGACTGTTTTTTGCATGTTTGGTGCACTGGCTCAAGCGCAAAATCGGACCATGGCCATTCAGAAGGGCATGAACTGGCTGATCACAAAACAGAAGGACAATGGTTCCTATACAGATTATCTGCCTCAGCCGGCAGGTACCGCTGTTGTTGAGTTGTCCTTTCTGGACAGCCCCCTCAAGTACATGGGGCCGTTTGTCACCAAAGGATACAATTTTATCAACACGCATGTACAGTCCAAGGGCGGACTCTACATGAAAAAATACGGTTATTACTCCTACAATACTTCGCTGGCCCTGCTGGCATACATGGCACGGGGAGATAAAAGCGATGAGGGCAAGATCGAAGCAGCCCGTAAATACCTGATCAACATGCAGATCAATGCAGAAGACGGCCCGATCACGATTGAAAATCAATCCGTTTTCGGAGGCTGGGGATACGACTTTGACACGCTTGCACCAGACCCGGACATCATCACCACGTACTGGGCATGCGAAGCTCTTAAACGCAGTGGTGTCAAGTCCGACTCGAATGTATGGAAAGATGCAACGGTCTTCGTCAAGCGCTGCGCCAATGAAAAATTCGGTGGTTTCAAGACCGCACCGGAAGAGAGCAAGTCCAAGCTGAACGCCACCCGCAGAAGCACTCGCATCCTCCGCCCCTACGGAAGTGCAACCTGCGCCGGTGTCGCTGCCCTGCTTCTCAGCGGCAACAAGGCCGATGATACCAAAGTAATGTCCGGAGTGAAATGGATTGCGGAAAATTTTGAATTCCATGAAAACCCCAAACTCGGACATCGCGAACGGTTTCTCTATTACTATCTGCTGGTTAGGGCACTGGAGCTGAACGGCAGCAATGAAATCGCCGCCCCAAAAGGCGAAGACGCAATCCCGTGGGCAGAAAAACTCTCCGAATACCTGATTAAAATTCAGAAAGATGACGGCAGCTGGGAAAATGACAAAGCCGTGCGTGATGCGGAAAAGAACTGGTGCCCTGAAGCTTCAAAAGAACTGACCAGTGCATACGCGCTCATGGCCTTGAGCATCTGCGACAAGACACTCGGCGGCAAGAAATAAATTATCAATACGTGCTTTAACAAACCCAAACGGCGAAAGTCAATCCAACTGATTTTCGCCGTTTTTTATCATTCCAATTCGCTTACAGACATTCTACAGCAAAAAAGCAAAATCACACCGAGGAAACACAGGTTATGCTTCGCATCCAGCTTCGCACCCTCGCTGGTGCTTGGGATGTCGTCGCCTGCGCTCCTTTAATCCAGCGTTGTGCCTTCCCTGGCAGTCGCTGAGTTCGATATAAATATTCCCATCGGGCTTTTGTAAGTTATTGGTGGTGAATGAACTTGTGGAAGTGCCTATCCTGAAATGCAAGGGGAAAACGGTATTTTAGTCTGCCTTATTGACTTTTCCCATGTTTTTAATGCCCTGATTCTTTTACTTGAAACAGGAATAGCTGATGTCGGCATTCGTTTTCCGACATCAGCTATCTTCACACAATCTTACTATTTCTTTACCATCTCATGTTTCGTCAGCTCTGCTCGTAATATTTCTGCTTTTTTTCTTACCATCTCAATCTGCTTTTCACGAGAAAAGGATTTCAATTTATCATACTGGCTTTCTCGTATTTTTCTTACCAGATCAACAGCTTTAATCGTCATTGCGAGCCACCTCCCTCGGCGAATGAATTAAAATGGGTTTATAGCCCATCTCGATATTTACCGCATTAAACTTTTGGATTTTTTCAAAATGATCAATATGTTGTTAACGTCCCAGAGTTTGTGGGGACTGGAGTTTAATTCCTCTGAGTACGAG
>CAZGEP010000008.1:0-56542 GCA_964524955.1 uncultured Planctomycetota bacterium
TGGGACCTGCGAATTTAAAATCCACGGTATGACCAACTCCGGGCATAATATAAAATTCAACAGATTTTACCACCTGCTTGAATCTCGTAAGTGCAGCCTCCACAGGTTTTCGATTGAAATCCTTTTCACCAACAGCTACAAAAAAAGGGGTATTGACAAGCCACTTTTTCATCTTATTATTGGGACGAACAAAACCGGCGCCAAACATCCAGACCCCTCGATAGCGACCAATTGTCTTCGAATTCAGCAAAAACCGCTCCTGAGCCAGACCGCCAAAGGAAAAACCGCCGGGAAAAACCACCTTGGGATCGCCATTGAGGAATTGAATGGCTGTATTGTAAACCCGGCTTACATATTTTTCCTCTGTCGCGGCCTTTGCATTGATGTAGGTCAGACCGATACAGATAAAATCGTTCCCGCCCGTAACGGTTCGGGATATCGGAACACCGGCACATCCGCCAGCCCCGTGCCATTCCATAATTACCGGCCATTTTTTGTCTTTGGTATAATTTTTCGGTAAATACACGACAAACGGAACCGCCTGAGGTGTACCATCTTTTTTCTTTGCTTCGGGAATACCTTTGACATGAAAGGTGCATGCCCTTCCCGGAGCAAGCCCCTGTTTGGGTCGGATCACTTCAATCTTCTGATCAATCTTCTGAGCCTGAAGTGTAATAATACAGGATAGAAGAAACAGTATTAAAATGACTGGATTCTTCATAGTACGTATAGCATATCCAGCACAGTACAAATTGTCAATAGTAAGATGGGTTTTTCATTCATTTTCCTTATCCGAAACCCCCGCTCCTTCAAAGGTTGCCATTTCGCTGAAAAGTTTCAGGGACGCGTCAATCAGGCTCATGGCCAGTGCTCCGCCGGTTCCTTCTCCCAGGCGGAGTTCCAGATCCAGCAGCGGTTTGACCCCCAGGTCTTTGTAAAAGATGGCGTGTCCCTGTTCCGCAGACTGGTGTGAGAAGAACATGTACTGCTGAATTTCCCGTTTTATGCAGATCGCGGCCAGCGCCGCAGCCGAAGAGATAAATCCGTCCACCACCACCGGAATCCGGCAGGCGGCAGCACCGATAAAGAGTCCGGTAATGGCTGCGATCTCAAAACCGCCCACGGCCTGAAGAACACCAAGGGGTGTTCCAAGCAGGTCATGATTCTGTTTCAACCCACGCTCAATAACACTGATCTTGTTTTCCAGGGTCTGGTCGTCGATACCGGTTCCTCTGCCCGTGATGGTCTGCGGCGCCACGTCAATCAGGGCCGCAAACATGGCTGCGCTGGGTGTAGTATTGCCGATGCCCATATCTCCGGCACCCAGAATATCCACACCGTCTTCTGCGGACTTGAGTGCCAGGGCAATGCCGCACTCCACGGCGGTAATGCATTCTTCCCGGGTCATGGCCGGCCCCTGGGTAAAGTCGTCCGTACCCTCGCGGATTTTATGGATAATCAGCTGGTTGGAAGCGTCAAATTTACCAGTAACCCCCATGTCAACGACAAAGAGTTCGGCATTGATATGCCGTGACAGCACATTGATGGCCGCTCCGCCCCGAAGAAAATTCAGGACCATCTGATAGGTTACTTCTTTGGGGTAGGCACTGACTCCCTGATCCATAATGCCGTGATCTCCGGCAAAGACATAGATGCGTTTCTTGCGCAGTTTGCTTTTCTTTTCCTCTGTGACCGAAATATACTGTACAGCAATATCCTCCAGCCGGCCCAGTGATCCACGGGGTTTGGTCAGGTTGTCCAGGTGTTTGCGCAGCGGGGTTTCAAAGTTCGGGTCAACGGGTTTAATCTTTTTCAGAATGGCTTCCAGCGTTGTCTTCATTCATTTCTCCGTATAGGGTGCAGTATTCTCAAAGAGTTTCAACGGAATGTCTGCCTGCTCCAAGAACAGCGGTTTAATCACCTGCGGAAAGACATGCTCTGTACCGAAATGCCCCGCATCCATGATGCAGATATCGTTCTCCAGCCAGGTATGGTACGAAACATCTCCGGTAATAAAGAGCTCGCATCCCTGCCTGGTCGCATCGGTGATCAGATCGGATCCGCTGCCGGTACAAATTCCGATGTGTTTGACAGCTGAAGGACGATTGCGGCTGATGCGGATGCGGTTAATGGTAAGGATTTTCTTGAGTTTTCGCTCAAGAGTTTCGATCCGAAGCGGTCGTTTCAGTGCTCCCATGATACCAAGCCCGGCGTCTTTGTGATCCGCACGCACAGCATAGAATTCATAGGCCGGTTCTTCATAGGGATGGGCCTTCTTCAGTGCCCGGGTAACGCGGCGAATGCGCACGCCATCGCAAATCATTTCCAGACGGATTTCCTCGACCTCTTCGAGAATCCCCGGGCTGCCGATTGTCGGTTGTGTTTTTTCTCCCCCCTTAAAGGTACCCACGCCTTTGACATTGAAGGAGCAGGAAGTGTAGTTTCCAATGGTTCCTGCTCCGGCCTCGGCAAGCTTTTTCCGCAACTCCTTTTCGTGACTCAGGGGAACAAAGGTAACCAGTTTGTAGATATCCCGGTACGGCCGCAGTGGTACGCAGTCTGAAAGCCCCAGCTGTGCAGCGATCCAGACATTCATCCCGAACGCTGAACTGTCCAGGTTTGTATGAACGGCAATCGCGGAAATATTTCTGCGGATCAGATCGGCTACCAGCTTTCCCTTAAGCGTATTTTCGCGAATATGTTTCAGGGGGGTGAAAATCAGTGGATGATGCGCAATAATCACATTGCATTTTTTTCGGATACAGGTCTGAACCGCTTCCGGAGTAATGTCCAGGCAAAGCAGTATCGCGCGAACCTTCTGTTTCGGATCGCCGACAAGCAGGCCGGAATTGTCCCAAGATTCAGCAAGGCCGAAGGGAATTTTCCGTTCGATGATTTCGAGAATATCGCCTACATTCATACGATTTTCCGTCTGGGAAAGAAAAGAACATTCAACACAAACAGAACCGCATTGACTGCAGTAAAGATCATGCCGGCTCGAATCAGCACGCGGAGAATCAATTCCCGACTGAAATCCGTGGGGACAATTCCTACCAGGGCTGAACGAAAAACCAGCCATGCAAGTATCGTTGTCAGGAGCGGCACCAGAACCATGGTCACGTGATAGAGTGCACGCATATCCCCGAGATGCATGCCCACAAGAAAGGTCAGCAGCATACCGGTCAGTGAGAGGCTGAATCCGGTAAAAAACAGTCCCCAGGTCCATTGTGCGTCGGGCAGCACATGGATGCTGAAATATTTCTGTGTTACATAATTCATGGAAAGAATTGCTGTCAGATAACTGGCGGCAATGACCAGAAACGTAATCACGATGATGGAGAGAATCTTTCCCGTAATGATGGAAAAGGGGCGGGTGCCTGCTGCCATCATGGGTTCCATGGTCTTCTGACTCCGGTCCACGGTAATGCTGTGGGCGCAGAGAATCGTGGGTATCAGCGGAATCAGGATCATGTTGATACACAGATGCAGTCGAAGATATACTCCTGAAATGATCCACTCTGGTTCGGACCTGGCCAGTTTTCTAAGTAAATCAATCAACACGGCCACATCTCCTTCTTTGGCCGGATAAAAGTAGGTCACCACGCCTGTAAACGACTCAATCTGGTTGAGAATGGCTTCAAAGTTATGCAGAATAAACTGGCTGTCCGGCTCATTCGACCACGCCATTACATATCGCAGATAGAACGCTGCGCACGTGAATGTGGCCATGGGCGCGAGAAAGGTCATGACCATAATCAGTCTGCACCGCAGGAGCAGAACCATTTCTTTTGCCGCAATCGCGTAAGAACTACGGAGTATTTTCATTGTCTTCTTCTCGTGTTTTACTGAACACTGCCTTGTAAATCTCACCCGCGTTCTGCCGCTGCTTGGTCAAGCTGATAACTCCGCAGTCTGCGTTCGCCACAATCTTGAGGATGTCACTCTGATCCTGCACACCGTCATTTCGTTCATAAATCAGATATCCTTCACCCGTACCGGTCACCTTGACACCTCCGACGGATTTAATGCGATCCGTAAGCTCATCGCTGCTCTTGTCCAGTTCCAGCCGCCAGCAGGGAGTAAAGCATTTATCGCTGAATTCCTGAAACGTTCCCTGCGCCTCCACATTCCGTTTTATCAAAACAATCCGGTCGGATATGCTTGTGGTCACGTCCATATTGTGGGTGGTGTAGATCAAGGTGGTTCCTTTCTTGCGCTGTTCCCGTAATATCTCCAGAATAAATTCCACAACTTCCGGAGCCAGACCGGTCGCCGGCTCATCCATAAACAAAACTCCGGGAGACCCCATAAACGCACGGCAAAGGGAGACCTTGTATTGGGTTCCCTTGGAAAGCGTGCGGACACGGATTTTCAGAAAGTCCACCAGGCCCAGACGGACCAGATAGATTTCACAGCTGTTTTTGATTTCTGAAGAAGACAGGCCTTTGAGCCTGCCGAAAAAAAGCAGGTTTTCCCAGACCGTGAGTTCATCGTACAAACTGGGAAATTCAGGAAAGTAGCCGGCATTACGGATCAAGTTCCTCCGGGATTCCTTGAGCGAGGTTCCCTTGTAGAGAACCTCGCCGCCGGAAGGATGAATCAGGCCCGAACAGATCCGGAGGAAGGTAGTCTTGCCTCCACCGTTCGGACCCAGCAATGCCGTAAATTCACCTTGAGAAAAAGACAGGTCAATCCCGCTGAGAACCTGGTTGGAGCCGAACTGTTTGCTTACATTCACGGCCTGAAGGATTGACTCTGTCATGATAACGCCTTATCAGTCAGAAATATGAAGAAGCTTCGCAATATACGGCGCGAACTTCACAACCAGTCCGGAAAAAACCACACTGACCATGGTCATCAGCTTGATGAGGATGTTCAGCGACGGACCGGAGGTATCTTTGAAGGGATCACCAACGGTATCGCCCACTACGCTGGCCTTATGGGCTTCCGAGCCCTTTCCGCCGTGAGCGCCCTTCTCAATATACTTCTTGGCATTGTCCCATGCACCACCTGCGTTGTTGAGCATGCAGGCCAGTGTAAATCCACAGACCAGACCACCTGCCAGCAGACCGATCACACCGGAAACACCGAGAATGAGACCGATAACAACCGGAACAACAATTGCCAGAAGTGCCGGAACAACCATTTCCCTCTGTGCGCCACCGGTTGAGATGGAAACACAGCGTGCGTAATCCGGAGTATCTTCACCCTTGAGAATACCGGGTTTTTCCCTGAACTGACGACGGACCTCTTCGATCATTGCACTGGCAGCACGACCAACAGCCTTCATGGTCATGGCGCAGAAAACAAACGCCATGGTTGCACCGAGAAAGAGACCGCACAGGAGCTTGGGATTCATAATGGTCAGGTTGTAGGCAGCAGCAAAATCAAGCATGCCGGCTTCGCTAATCTTTACTGCTTTGGCAACTCCTTCAGGAAGAACATCCACTGCCTGGTAAGCGACAGTTGTAAAACGGACACTGCCTACATCAACAAAACCTTCTGCTGACTTGGCAATATTGCCCAGCCAGATTCGAACTTCCTCAAGATACGCTGCCAGAAGGGCCATCGCGGTAAGCGCAGCAGAACCAATGGCAAAACCTTTACCAATTGCAGCTGTCGTGTTTCCAAGCATATCCAGCGCATCTGTTTTCTTGCGAACCTCGGGGTCGAGTTCGGCCATCTCAGCGTTACCGCCCGCATTATCCGCAATCGGACCGTAGGCATCTGTTGCCAGCGAAAAGCCCAGGGTGGCCAACATCCCCACGGCAGCAAACCCCACACCGTAAAGACCGAGTGCAAAGTTCGCAAAACCGCCGGCAAAACCAAAGGCAGTAATAATTCCAAGAACAATGGTTACTGTCGGCCAGCCGGTCGAAAACATACCTACGGCAATACCATCAATAATCGTTGTGGCAGCACCCATCTCAGCCTGTTCAGCAATGCCCTTTGTTGGTTTGTATTCATCGGAGGTATAATATTCCGTCAATTTTCCGATAATACATCCAGCAACCAAACCGGAAATAACCGAAAGGCTTACACCGCTGGGCACAATTCCAAGACCGTAATCAAGAACCAGACACACAACACCAATACCGGCAGTACTGATCCAGAGCGGATTGGAAAGAGCCCCCATCAGCGTCTTCATATCGGATTTCTCATCACAGCGAACCAGGAAACAGCCAATAATGGAAAGAACAATACCGATACCAGCAACAATCATCGGAGCAATAACCGGTGCAATCCCGAGCATCAGGCT
This sequence comes from uncultured Planctomycetota bacterium, assembly GCA_964524955.1. Classification (GTDB taxonomy): domain Bacteria; phylum Planctomycetota; class CAZGEP01; order CAZGEP01; family CAZGEP01; genus CAZGEP01. Next base: position 6,260 of record CAZGEP010000008.1, read on the forward strand.
GGCCGGGAGTGCTGCACCAAGTGCGGCTGTTGCAAGGATGGAACCACAGTAGGATTCATAGAGGTCAGCGCCCATGCCGGCCACGTCACCTACATTGTCACCCACATTGTCAGCAATGGTTGCCGGGTTTCTGGGATCGTCTTCCGGAATACCGGCTTCGACCTTACCCACCAGGTCTGCGCCCACATCAGCAGCCTTGGTATAGATACCGCCGCCCACACGTGCAAAGAGGGCCTGGGTAGATGCACCCATTCCGAATGTCAGCATTGTGGTTGTAATATGAACCATTTTAGCTCTGATAAAGTCCGCATTCGCAGCCCATTCAGCGTTCCAGACAGCATCGCCTGTTGTCAGCTGTACTTCCTCAGCCAGTTTCAGGCCAAAGCCCATGATATTGTAATCATAAATAACATTCAGGAGCAGATACCAGACAGAAATGTCCAGCAGGCCGAAACCCACAACAACCAGGCCCATAACCGCGCCGGAACGGAAAGCAACCTTCAGCCCCCGGTCCATTGAATTCCGACAGCCATTGGCCGTACGTGCAGAGGCCATGGTTGCGGTCTTCATGCCCAGATAGCCGCAGAGACCGGAGAAGAAACCGCCTGTCAGAAAGGCAACAGGAACAAATGGATTCTGAACCCCCAGAACTGCCAGAGCAATAAAGATAACAAGAAGAATAACAAAAACCAGGGATACGACCTTATACTGGCGTTTCAGGTAGGCCATTGCACCTTCACGAACATACTGTGCAATTTCCTTCATTCGATCGGTTCCTTCATCTTCTTTCCGCATCCACTTATAAAAGTGAAATGCAAAAAAAAGCGCCGCAATCGAGGCCACAGGCGCTATGAACCACAAGCCGCCCATTGGGGCCATTTGCGGGGCTTCATCTGCTGCAAAGCAACAGACAGCAGTACCTGCCATAGCCGAAATAAACACCATTAACGATTTCACTCCTCTAAATCCGCACATGTAATACAACTCCTTACTCAAAAAATTAGTGAAAAGGGGCCAATTCCGGCGGATGACAATACCGGAAGAAATTTGTAAGCATTCTATTTGAATGCCCCCCTATGTCAAGGTAAAAAGGAATAAAAGAAGACCTTCAGTTCGATAATACCTTTAGTTCGATCACGAAGGCCATGTCATGCTTTTGTAACACCGTTTTTAATTAATATTTCCAGCCTGCAGAGTGTATTTTTAAAAACACATCTGAAAAACCCTTGAATCCTTCAGAAAGCAAGGATACAATATGAATGAGATGGATTGACAAAACTGCCTCAAACTGTTTTTTAAATACAAAAGGAAATCCAATGAAGGAAGATGAAAAAAAGTCCAGCAGAGAGCTTATCCGGGAACTGGATACTCTCCGGAAGCGAGTTGCAGAACTCGAAGCATCCCAATCCAGCAGCAGAGAATCTCAACGAGCGCTCCAGCAAATTGAGCAGCGCTATCAGAGCCTGGTCAACAACGTAAATATCGGAATTTATCGCAATACCGGCGGCCCGCAGGGAGTCTTTCTCCAGGCCAATCCCGCAATCGCAGAAATGTTCGGTTATGATTCTGTTGACGAATTCAAGACGGTTCATGTTTCCGATCTCTACCTTGACCCGGCAGACCGTCAGAAATTCGTGGACGCAATTCTTGAAAAAGGTTTTGTTACGGAAAAAGAGATCAAGCTGAAGCGCAAGGATGGAACGCCTATCTGGGGTGCCGTAACCGCTAAGATCCATTATGATGAAAACGAAAATATCAATTGGATTGACGGCGTTATCGAAGATATCACGGAGCGAAAACTGACGGAAGAGAGGCTGCGCGAAAGCGAAGAACGCTTTCGGCAGCTCTACAGAAGTTCGCGTGATGCCCTTATGACACTGGAACCGCCGTCCTGGAAATTCACGTCCGGCAATCCTGCTGCTATAGAACTGTTTGGTGTTCGCGGTGAAGCAGAATTCATATCCCTGGGCCCCTGGGACATTTCTCCGGAAAAACAGCCGGATGGTCGTGCGTCAAATGAGAAAGCTGTCGAGATGATTACGACCGCCATGCAGCAGGGATCTTACTTTTTTGAGTGGACCCATAAACAGATCAATGGAGACACCTTTCCGGCAACGGTGCTTCTGACCCGGATGAATATTGCCGGGGAAGTCTTTCTTCAGGCCACAGTCCGGGATATCACAGAACAGAAAAAGGCAGAGGCCGAACTGCACCGAATCCAGCGACAGCGGCTTGACCGGCTGAAAGGCATCGGGACCCTGGCCGGGGGCATCGCGCATGATTTCAACAACATTCTGATGGGAATCTTTGGAAACATCTCCATTGCCAAACTTGATCTGGGTCCCGGACACCCGGCGATGGAGTTCCTGGAGAAAGCCGAAAACTCCCTGAACCGGGCGGTCCGGCTGAGCAATCAGCTGCTGACATTTGCCAAGGGTGGAGAACCAGTCATTGAAGAAGCCAGCCTGGATCGCGTCGTGGAAGAAAGCGTCCGGTTCGATCTCTCTGGAAGCAAAGTCAGACCGGTCTTTGATAAACCCGATGATTTATGGATGGCCGAAGTCGACGAAGGGCAGATCCAGCAGGTATTTTCCAACCTGGCCATCAACGCAGCCCAGGCCATGCCCGACGTTGGGCACCTCTATATCACCATGGAAAATGTGGAATTCTCAAATGAAACACCGGACGGACTGCCCTCCGGAAAATACATCCGGGTCACTGTTCGGGATGAAGGCATGGGCATTGATCCGAAGCATCTGGATCGAATTTTTGATCCCTATTTCAGCACCAAGCCCTCGGGAAGCGGTCTGGGGCTGGCCACCACACATTCCATCATCAGCAAACACGGCGGCGCCATTCGGGTGGAATCCGAAGCCGGAAGCGGCACCACGTTCGAACTTTTCCTGCCGGCATCCAGCAGCGTAAAACCCCGTAAAACCCCCATCCCTCTGCCCAAAGACCTGGAAGGGCTGCAGGGTGCACGCATCCTGCTCATGGATGACGAAGAAGTCGTACGCAAGGTCACCGGGAACATGCTGAGAAAAAGCGGGTTTCATGTCGTAACAGCTGCCGACGGCAGTGAAGCGATCCGTATCTACAACAACGCCATGGAAAAAGACAATCCCTTTGATATCGTTATTACAGACCTGACCGTACCCGGCGGGATGGGCGGACAGGAAACCGTTGAAAAGATTCTTGAAATCAATCCGGAAGCAGTCGTCATCATATCCAGCGGATATGCGGATGACCCGGTCATGGCCAATTACGAAAAATACGGATTCAAAGGAATTGTTCCCAAACCCTACACCCTCGAAACACTCCTGAACGCACTGGGCAGACTGTTTCAGAAATAGCTCTGCCTCATGTCGCATACCGCTCAGCAGCCTCCCGAGCGTAACGCGCCCAGATGTGAAGCCTGTCCGGATGACCGACGGATAGCCGTTTGAGGATCCACTTCTACACGTAACGGCAGAAGCACCAACATCCCTGTCAGAAAGTGATCTATTTAGTATTATGCGGTAGAATAAATCCGATTCTACCCCCAATTTCGCCTTTTTTTTTGTCACTTTCTTGCTCAGACAAGGGATAAATCGGTATCGGTATCGTAATCGCGATCGATATCGTCAGTTTAGAATAATAGAACTGATTAAAAGAATTATATTATATTAGACAGGATTGACGGGATTTACGGGATAAAACCTAAACGATTGAAAACTGCTGTTCCAAATAACAGATAACTGATAACAGCATTTATCATCAACGAAACAGACGACAGATGTGGTTGTTGAATGCCTCACTTCTGTATTCTTGACTTGATGAACTGGATCTGGTTGTCTGAGAGCATAGGCGCAGGCAAAGCCGCCACATGGAGTTTGCCACAGTAGAGAAGGAGAAAACCGTTCTTCTCGATAATTCGGGTTGCCTTGCTCCATTCGATCGTCCGTGTGTTCTTGTCCGAGGAGATTGTCAGGGCGTCGTCAGTGATGGTCACGGTTACTGTTGGATCTTCGAGAAGTGTACCTGTGTCTCTAACCAGACGTCGGTAAAGAAAGTAAAATCGGATTTGCACGAGGATCAAGAATATGCCAAAGACTACTGCCAGAAGAGGACCGAACTGACCGGTCGAAAGGTAGGACCACAAGCCACTCCCCAATAAAATGAAACCCCCGATGATCATGAAGCGAAACCGAGCCACTTTTGCTGAGTGTGCTGCTGTGACCGCAGACCGACCGATCTCTTCCGTCCACTTGTATGTCACAGTTTCATTCATTCTCTGCATCCAATCATATAATTATTCGGATATTCGGGTTCGATATTCGTCATTAATTATGCTGTAAGGTTGACACTTTTCCATGAAATAATCCGTAACAGAAAACAATTAGGAATAATTTTATCCTGCGTGTTTCCCATCTTTCGCAGTTCTCTGTGCCCTACGCGCCTTTGGGGTTCGATATTCTTTTGTAGTTATCTTTTGTTCGTGCATTTAACCGTGCTGTTCGTGGTCATCTTTTCAGCAACTCTTCGCAATCTTCTTTTCTTCGTGATTCCGAATCTTTAACGCTTTTATCTTTTTCCCTCAAATTCCGTCAGTGACGGACCAAATACATGTCTGCGCCTGCCGTCAATCCTGTCTAATAAATTGTTTCTAATCAGTTCTCTGTGTCACAAGTATCTTCAGTCATCAATGTCCATGGGTGTTTTTGGTATTTCCACACGATCACTGGTTTCGCAGTCAAAGACCTTTATGCCCTTTACCCAGGTCTCCAGGACATCAATACCGCAGTCCTTTTCATTATAATTGTAGACTGTTATGGTGGCATCGGCACCCGGGCCGAATTCTGTAAGCCCCTCAATATTAAGCAGCCGCGCTGGCTGCGTTGACGCCAGTTCCCATCCCTCTTTGTGGGTCACGCCGCCCAGCCGGACCACGCGTTCGGTGCATTCGCGAAGGTTGCTCGCGCTGCCGGCAAGGTTATTGCTCCCGACCAGGTTGATCCGGCCGGTCGGTGTCAGTTCCCGTTCGCCTCCGCGGACCTGGTATACACCCGGCTTCATGCCTCCCAGGGCCACGCAGTCCGAGGTAATGACGGAAAGGTCCAGTCCCTTGGCCCGAAGCATGCAGTAAAGACACTCTGACGGCAAGTGCTCCCCATCACTGATAAAGGAGGCAAACATTTTCCGGCTGGCCAGCTGATACCAGAGATAGTTGTTGTGGCGCTGTATCAGATGATGCGCGCCGTTTCCCAGGTGCGTACTCAGCGTCGCACCTGCATCCTCGGCCCGGGCCATAGCGTCCCGGTCAAGATTGCTGTGTCCGATAGAAACCACCACACCACTGTCCACGCACTGGCGGACAAATTCCGGTGCACCATGTCTCTCCGGCGCCAGCGTAATGTACTTGATCCGTCCGCCCGCGCATTCCTGCACCCTCTGAAATTCATCCCAGTCCGGATCGCGCACACACTCCAGATCATGGGCACCGCGCGGTCCTTCCTCAGCGGAGATGTACGGACCTTCCAGGTGAAACCCGGGAACAGATGCGGCTGTATCCGAATCACTGTCCAATTCCTTTGCACAGTAGGTAAAGGCTGTCTCAAGTACGTCCTGATGAGCGGTGCAGATTGTGGGAATCCAGGATCCCACTCCGTTCTGGCGAAAGATCGCTGTAATATATGCCAGCGCACCAATGCCTTCTTCGGACTTGATCCGGCAGGAACGTCCACCATACCCGTTGACCTGAATATCAAAGAGCGCGGGACCGGCAAAAAGATCGCTTGTTTCCGACGATTCGTCCATCCCCTGAATAACCTCTCCGTCAAAGGTAATATCATAGACACCGCCCAGCAGCGGTACATTGGCTGTAATTTTTTCCATTGCAGAAGACTCCATGAAATAAGGTAATGATCTGAAAACTACAGTTATACCGCAACGGCAAAGGTTTTCAAGTTGAAAACATGCGTTGTCTGAAAAGAATAGATAGGATTAGGCTTTGTCTCAAAAGTATCTTCGTCGCGAAATCGAGCGAAAATTCTGCTGCCAAGGACGCAGGTCGAAAACGCCCGGAGGCGGCCCTGAATGGGCCGCTGAGAACTTTTTCGGTCGAGGACACCGACAGCGGGATTTGCAGCCGATTGCAGCAGGATATACTTTTGAGACAAAGCCTATTTTCTGAATTGATAGAGCCGGAGCATGGAGGGGGCGGGTTGTTTACCGCTTCGGGGGTGATCACGATTCGGCCCCAGGGTTTCCCAGCGTATTCGGTACTGAACGCCGCGGCGCAACGGTTTTCCCCGGTCATGGCTCCAGCGCACCTGCATTCCGGGAAAACCGGATTCGGGTTTTTGAAGATGCGGTGGAATGATCTTCGCGTTCCTGTTCACGTATTGCCCTGTGGGCTTGAGAGTCCGGGGAGCCAGTCTCCACACACCGTTTCCTTGCGTTTCATTCCAGTAGGTCTGTATCAAAACCCCTTTGGGTCTTACCCGTACACCGGAAGCTCTTATTTCACAGGCAATGAAACCACCTCCCTCAAATGCCCAGCGCCTTGACCAGTCACTGGTCTGGTATATTTTCCATTTCTTCTCTTCCAGCCGGGCGTTGTATATCTGACTGTTTCCTTTTTTGTCGTATTTGGTGTAGAAAACAATGGGTCTTTTCCTGTGATCAAATCCCACACCAAATCCCATATTGATCAGTCCGCCTTTGACCGGAACCGGATCCACAACAATGCCCTTTGATTTGTATGTGATTGGAAGCTTCACCGGCTCTCCGCGGGCATTTTCCCATGTCTTCAGATCCGGACTCCGCACATAGGATATGTCATGACAGGTTGCACAGTCCGGTGTATCCCGCCAAACAATTGCCATGTGATACAGACCGTCCGGCCCCTTAACCGGACCGCTTCGGTATCCGGACATACCGGTGGAGATGCCGTCAACCAGGGGCGTGTCAATAAGATTCCTCCAGACCTGTTTTGTATGATCATACACCTTGAAAATATCAACCCCATTGCCCGAACTTCCGGACCGGTAGCTGAAGATAAGCTCGCTGAAGGATCCTTGCATAAACCTGGGATAGGTTACGCTCTCCTCCAGATATCCATTCATTCTTCTTTTCTTCAATGTCGAGATTTCACCAACCTTTTGCGTCCGAAAATAGATCAGGGGAACACAGTGCATGTTTCCGCTCACATGCAGATGTCCCTGCTGATCCACAGCCATGGCGATATAATTATGGCTGTCCCGGCCAACTTTTGACGGAAGCACCTTATACTCCCATTTACGGGAATCAGGCTGCCGACACGCAACCGTCATATTGCGATCTGCATCGTAATAGGCAACATACTGAAGACGTTCATGCGTAAGCAGACAGAAACCAACCGGAAAGGACGCCGGGACCGTTGAAATATCCAGAACATCCTCCACCGCAAACAGGCGACTGTTTGCGGGTTTCGCTTTACCTTGATCTGTTTTTTCTGCAGAATAAAGCATTACTGTAACTCCGGAAACACATAAAAAAACGCTGAGCATTGTGGATAATTTCTTCATTGACGTTCTCTGAAAAAAAGTAAGACTGGAACAAGTTGTTCCAAAATGAATCTGAATTCACATGAGAATACTCCATACATTACGAAATAATCCAATTTTTATTTTATTTTTTCACTTGACAATTGTGCCATCGATGGCATAATGATGTGCAAACGTTGGCATAATAGCACACGATTAAAGTGCCTTGCTTTCTAATTATCAATCAGACCGCAAATGGCTCAAATAAACTATGTGCTATCGTTGGCAGTTCTCAATAAAGCCATCTGGGGTGCAGATGTTATTTATAACCAACATCAAAGAGGCAATAAATACAATACATGCCAACGATGGCCTGTTTTTTTAAGGAAATTCAATGGCCAGCCTTAAAGATATCGCAGAATCAACAGGCGTTTCCATACGAACGGTCTCCCGCGCCCTGAAAAACAACGGATACGTAAAGCATGAAGTGCGCGAAAAGATCCTCAAAGCCGCAGCTGAGATGAATTATCGCCCCAACCGGATCGCACAGAGCCTGCGGTCAAGAAAGAGCTACGAAATCACACTGCTTCTGCACTCCACAGACGAACTCCACATGGCCAAAATGTTCAGCTTTGAGAATCATATCCGTGAAGCCGGATACCGGGTCAGTGTTATCATGAACATGGACAGCTCACTGGAACAGGACGCCCTGCACGATGAGATCCTGGACAGGCGGCCTGCCGGGGCAGCCTTTTTCAGCGGCCGAAACATACAAAGCCATGCGTTTGCCGATTTTCTCAAAAACAACGCCATACCGTATATCAGCTTTGAAGACGAAACCTCCAACATCGACTCCGTCACCATTGACAGACCGAAGGGCGTATATGAAGCGGTCATGCACCTGAACAAGACCGGCAGGAAAAACATCTGCTACCTTGGGAACGGAAAGGCAACCGCTCATCACAATCTTACCCGGCTGAGCGGTTTTGAGCGCGCCATTAGCGAACTCAACCTTGAGTGCCGTACCATATCAACAGAGGAAACGTACGATACGTTTTACAACGGAAAAAAGGCTGCAGAAACATTTCACGCTGTGCAGCCGACCCCGGATGCAATACTGGCATATTCAGATCTGCTCGCACTCGGATTCCTGGCCGGTCTGCATGAAAAGAAAATCCCTGTACCGCAGCAGATCGCGCTTATTGGATTTGACAACCGCCGCGCCTCTGCACTCAGCTGGCCCCGCCTGACCACAGTATCCCAGCCCAACCGGGAGGTCGGTGAGGCTGCAGCCCGTATCCTTCTCGCAAAAATCAACAACGAACCACCTCCGCCGGGAGGCTGGTCCGTCCAACTCCCCACTTCCCTGGTAGTCAGGGAAACAACCTGATTCTTTCTCAAGGAGAAACTGATGTCGGATAAAAAACGCTTTGCTGTTGTGGGTACCGGAGGACGATCCGGGATGTTCACAAAAGCGGTAATTGAAGACTTTGCCGATCACTGTGAACTGGTCGCGGCCTGTGATATCAACCCGGGTCGTTTGCAGTACAAGATATCCACCTACGCGGAAAAAGGCGTGGACGTAATGGGATACGCACCCGAAGACTTTGACCGCATGGTCAAGGAGCAGAAAGTGGATACAGTCATCGTGACGACCAAAGACTGCATGCACGACGAATACATCTGCCGTGCCATGGAACTGGGCTGCGATGCGATCACGGAAAAACCCATGACTACGGACGAAACCAAATGCCAGCGTATCGTGGATACACAGAAAAAGACCGGGCGCAGCTGCCGTGTGACCTTTAACTACCGCTACTCCCCGCCCCGCACCCAGATCAAAGAACTGCTCATGGACGGTGTGATCGGTAATATCATCTCCATTGACTTCAACTGGCTGCTCAACACCCGACATGGTGCGGACTACTACCGCCGCTGGCACCGGAACAAAGAAAACTCCGGCGGCCTGCTCGTTCACAAAGCCACCCATCACTTTGACCTGGTCAACTGGTGGCTCTCCTCGGTTCCCGAGGAAGTCCATGCCATCGGCTCGCGGCAGTTCTACACCCCTGAGACCGGTGACCGCTACGGATTCACCAACCGGGGAGAACGCTGTCTGGACTGTCCGGAGTTCGACAAGTGCCCTTTCCGGCTGGATCTGAAGAAGAATAAAGGCCACCGAAAACTCTACCTGGAAAACGAACAGCACGACGGATACTTCCGGGACCGGTGCGTCTTCAGCCGGGACATAGACATTGAAGACAACATGAACCTGACCGTCAAGTACCGAAACGGCACCCGCATGAGCTACTCACTCAATTCTTTTCTACCCTGGGAAGGACTGATCATCTCTCTGAACGGAACCAAAGGACGGCTGGAGCACATCTGCCAGGAAACCGTTTACGTTAACGGTGACGGAAGCGTTCCCGGAGAACTCATTCCCGAAGGTACCAAAACCAAAATCTATCCGCATTTTCAATGCGCGTATGAAGTGGAGATCCGGACCGGCAAGGGCGGCCACGGCGGCGGCGATCCGGCCCTGCTCAACGATATTTTCGGACTCAACCCGCCCGAAGACAGAACCCTGCGTGCTGCAGATCACCGCGGAGGCTCCTGGTCCATCCTGACCGGTGTAGCCGGCAACCGTTCCATTGAGACCGGAAAGACCGTAAAGATCAGCGACCTGGTTACCGGCCTGGATGAGCCCGACTACCCGGCAATGCCCACCGGCAACGAACCCATTGACCCCAAACCCATGATGGACTGGCTTGACCAGAAAACCTGAGAACCATTGCAATAAAAAGAAACAGGGTCAGGCGAACCGCCCGACCCTGTTTCTTTTATTTCGTACACTGCAGCGCAGAGTTACTAGGGAAGCAACCCTTCAACCTCATCAATCATATTGTGAACAGTCTGGTCCATCTGCGTCAGCAGAATAAAATCCGGCACAAAAGGCTCCCCGTCCTCTTCCGGAAAATTGAGCTTTTCAATCAAGCCTGAAACCATCTGGGAGAACTGACCAAACGCTATCATCTGCTCCATGGGCAAATCGTGAGGCATCAGACCCCGCCGGTCCAGACTTCGTATAAACCGTACAATCCGGTCATTTATATCCAGACACCGGGAACGGTATTCAGAGAACTCAACCGACGGATCACTCGTCGACTTGCTGACCTCATCCCACAGCTCTTCGGTCAACATGAAAAAACGTTCCTTCTGCTCTTCAGAATAAAATATCAGTTCACGCCCATCCAGTATACGGGTCATCACATCTTTCAGCGATTTCTTACCATGAATAAGTTCATCCCGCATATATGCCTCAAAGAGTCCCTGACTTATATCCAGGCCCAGATATTGAAAAAGGTCGTCCAGCGTCTTTTCTTTACCCGGTTCCCCGGGCAGCATAAACGCTGCATCCTGAACGTTTTCCCCAATATCCTCTGACGCATTCCGGTCCGCATACCAAAGTACAGTATTCAGTCCGCATTGCTGAATACTCACTCGTTTACTTGCCCCCAGATACCCGCCGATATGCAGCCCCGCGGTCTCCATTAAGCAGGAATCTCCGATAAAGAACGCAAGCGCCAGCTGTTCAACAGGCTCCAACTCAGAATCATATTCATCAAAGACATCTTCCAGCGCATTGTCAAGCGCATCACACCATTTCCGAATTGATGCAAAGTCCCTGTCCATCTCTGCGGAAGAGGTTACGCTCAGGTCAAAGACGCCAGACATCCAGTCCTGAACGGTCGCAGTCAAAACACCTCCTGCTTTCATCTTCGATTCCGAATAAATCGCCTTCATGTCATAGACCTCAATCCGGACCGCAACGTCCGGATCTGACTGCAGCTGATTCATATTTGCCGGAAGCTCCTGTGCATCAAAAATAACACTAAATGCCTCCATACCCAGAAGCGTGTGATAAATATGAAGCTCTGACAACGGCACATCAATCACCTTCTTTGACACATCCGCTCCATTCATTCTCAACACACAGTCTGTCGGCATTAAATCCGCGATATTAAAGAAAGGTACAAACCGGTGACCGGCAAACAAAACGCCCAGGTTCAATTCGTGTTCAGTCGGGCAGATACGAAAGGACTTGCCTTTAAAGAAAGGTCCTCGCGGATCAAACTGCATATCCCTGTCATCCTCATCGTCAAAAAATTCAAAGAAATACGGGTTGTGACTCATTATTTCATATATATCATCTTCCATATCCTCCTGACTCATCCGTCGGATTAACGGCGTCACAGCATGGCCGATCTCTTCCAGACTGAGCGGAACGGATGCATCTTTTGTAACGGTATAAACCGCCTGCTCCAATGATATCTTCTTCACTCGCTTCTTCCTGCCTGACCGTTCTTTCCGCTTTGCTGCCATGCATTCTATCCTAAGTAAAAATTATTGTTCATTTGGGTACGTCAGACCGCGCCGCTGTATCCATTGCATAATATACATTTTCCTGAAAATCAATTGATATAGTCTATTGTACCGGAGAATAAGTAACATCAATGATGATTTTATTTAATTTCGTATATCCAATTCCGATATTCAGAAAAGGTTCCTGGAATCGGGCAATCGTTTTCGGCAAATTGCACGACTGCCATTATACTATTTTTTGGTTGCAATTTCACAAATTCTAAAGACGATTTCCCTGTCAATAAATTTCCCTGAAGGATAAAGACAGAAAACAAAATATTTTGGAGGTGGTTATGTGGTATGCACTGATCTGGGTGGAGGTTCTGGCGCTTTCCCTTCTGGCTGTTTCGATTACACTCTCTATTTCGTCCGGATGTACGACGCGGTGGAAAAGGATAACATGCCCCGCATTAACGTCCCTGGCCGTATTCGGACTTCTGGGGTTTCTAACCGTTGCTTCTGGACAGTTTTATTTCCGGAATATTGTGCCCACATGGCTCTTCGGATATACTCTGAGCCTGTTTGTGGTTTTTATCTTCGGGTACAGCTGGGTCATGCGCTGCGGACTCAAACAAACAGCACCGGATAAAAAGTCCACTGCAGCAGGCTGGTCACTACGGGGATTGTGCCTGCTGTTTCTCTCGGCACTGAGCCTTCATCTTATCACCGTACTGGCGGCTGATCTGGGAGTTCGCTCCAAGATATCCAGCCTTCAGACCCGCGGATGTTCCATGATCCCCACGCTTCTTCCGCCGCGGGTTCCGGACAGCCGGAACGCGTATTATGTATATGAAGCAGCAACAGACTGCTTTATATACTCAAAGCCAGAGGACAATTCATGGGGTGACTGGGCATACGACGTTGAAAAACCGGATTTTGATCCTGCGGCTGCAGGTGCTGATAAAATCATTGAACAAAACACATCTGCCCTGAAACTGCTTCACAAAGCTGCTGACATGGAAAGGTGTTATTTTGAGACAGATTATTTCAATCCTTCTTATGACATTCCCAGCTTACTTGATGCCCGGAATGCAGCCAATCTGATCGCGCTCTCCGCGCGCTGCCATGCAGCCAACAAAAACCCGGACGCGGCCATGGCAGACATCTCTGCCATCCGCGCACTGGCAAAGCATATCGGAACTACCCCCAACCTGATCTCAGCCATGATTTCTCTATCGATTTCTGGTATAGGAGATCAGACGTTTGAGAACATCCTCGGCTCCATGCACCCAAACTATGACAAGATGACCATTGATTCATATCCGCACATCATTGACGTTAACAGCGTTCTCTGGCGGGCCTTTAAGATGGAAGAAGCCATTGCCCTGAACCTGATGTCTGCATGCTTCAACGAAGAAAACTTCTCAAATGTCTTCTTTGATACAACGGGGCTGACATTCTTTGATCTTTTTTCCGTATATATACGCATATTTATGGTTCCGCCGGACATCGACTACTACTGCTCCACGATTCATGAATTGCAGCAAACCGCCCGAAAACCGTATTACAAGACAAGAAGCATTATCGCAGCTATGAATCCCAACAAATATCACGGTTTGTTTTCAGGAATTATGATGCCGAGTCTGAAAAATTGTAAAGATGCATCAGACAGGACCCTTGTACTTCAGCAGATTTCCTGTACAGCACTGGGTGCTGTACATTACTACAAAGAGAATAGACAGTTTCCCAAGACGCTCAATGAACTGGTACCCGAGTACATTTCCTCTGTTCCCCAGGACCCCTTTAACGGGAAGCCCATTAAACTGAAATCGGTCAACGACGGTCTGGTACTGTACAGCGTTGGATCCAATGGAAAAGACGATGGTGGAATTGAGAACGAAACCGACAAAGATAAGGGAGACATCATCTTCTGCCTGGGTACAGCATACAGAGAACAGCGATACCTGCCGGCAGTGGAGCAACGAAAAAAAGCCGCCAGACGACGTGTAAAAAAACAGAAATAATTCTTTACTCCGCACTCTTCACTCTTTACCTTTTCTGAAGCCTGGATAGCGATTGCGATAGATTGTTTTTAACTCGCATTTCAGGTCCTTTTTGGTATAGTATCGTCCTGAACCCATGAACCGCGAGAGTGAATAAATACCGTGAAACAAGATACAAAAACATTCTGCTGTGTGATTACGCTGGGCTGTGTTAAGAACCAGGTGGACAGTGAAATCATTCTGTCCATGCTTCGGAGGAACGGTTTCGGGCTGGTCAATGCACCCGAGGACGCGGATATTATTATTGTGAATACCTGCGGCTTTATCTCTCCGTCTGCCGCGGAATCCCTTGAAGTGATTGACGAACTGATCCCCCTGGCCCGGGACGGCAGAAAACTCTTTGTGGTCGGATGCCTTGTGCAGCGCTACGGCACAGAGATCACGGATTCACTTCCGGAAATTCACGGATTGTTCGGCATCCATGAGAAGGAAAAGCTTCTTACGGCCTGCGCCCACGCTTCAGGCAGAGAACTCGAATCCATATCAGGTTGCGACCAGACCCGCACTGAGTTCACGGGATCTCCGGCAAGCGCGTATCTCCGGGTTGCTGACGGCTGTGACAACTGCTGTGCCTACTGCACAATCCCCCTTATCCGGGGCCATCTGACAAGCCGCCCGATCGCCGAAGTTCAGTCAGAGATTGAGCGCCTGATCGGTCAGGGTTTCCGCGAGCTGAATGTGATTGCCCAGGACACCACTGCCTACGGCATGGATCTGGGCATAAAAGACGGAATCAATCAAATCCTTGAATATATTGCCAGACAGAACGAGCCGATCTGGGGACGGCTGCTCTATACCCATCCGCGACATCTGAGCGAATCTACGCTGGATCTGCTCTTTGCAGAAAAAAACCTCTGCGATTACGTGGACATGCCGATTCAACACATCAACCCTGTGCTGCTCAAACAAATGAACCGGGGCGTGACTCCGGAGAGGATTCATCAGCTGATTGAGTACAGCCGAACATTTTCACCGCCGCTCTGTCTGCGCACCACGGTCATTACAGGATTCCCCGGAGAAACGGAAAAAGACTTTACCGAGCTTCTGGATTTTATCAAACAGATTCGGTTCGACCGCCTGGGTGTCTTTGGCTACTGCAATGAAGAGGGAACGCCTGCTTTTTCCATGAAGAACCCGGTTCCGGAAGAGATGATCGAAGAACGGGTACGAATCATTGCTGAAACCCAGAAGGAGATCCATCTGTATATGAACCGGCAGAAGGTGGGCCGTGAAACAGAGATATTTATCGAAGCCCAGGGAAGCGAAACCTTTCAGGGAACAGGCCGGACCCGCCATGATGCACCGGATGCGGATTCCGTGGTCCTTATCCATGGAGAAACGCCTCCTGAAGGCGAGTTCGCGCGTGTGCGAATTATCGATTTCAAGGACTATGATCTGATTGGAGAGGTGATTGACAAGGGCTGATCTGCCGAAATCATCAGACCGAATGATCCGTATGACCGCCACTGTACTGGGTACTGGAAATCTTCCCGGTGCACCCGGCACATGGGCAAGCGCGGCTGCGGTTCTGCTCTTCCTGCCCCTGCTCGGACTGCCCCAGGACATGCTGCTTCGCGCAGGCGCGGCCCTGCTCGCCCTGCTGAGTTTTCTTGCCTGCGGCTGGATATCCCCTTCTTGCGAGCGGATCTACGGAACCCGGGATCCCAAGCAGTTTGTCATGGATGAACTGAGCGGTCAGTTCCTGGTGCTGGCCTGTCTGCCGGTATACAGCGCTGCGTGGATCGCTGCCGGATTTACGGCTTTTCGATTTTTTGACATCCTCAAACCCTTTCCCATCCGCAGACTGGAAAAGCTCAATACCCGCTGGGATATTGTTCTCGACGACATTGCCGCCGGAGTCTATGGTGCGCTGGTATTGGTTTTACTGCATCAGCGTTGAGGATACCTGTTGGATCGAGCTGATCACCTTTTATTTCATTTTGATTTCAATCAGGTGGAGTTCAAGATCCACCTGAATATTATGAAGTTCAAAACGTTCAGGTTGAATGGCTGTTTTGTTCTTTGTCTGGATGTGCCTGTGTTTGATGCCGTTGATATCCAGCCGCAGTTCGCTGGGAGACCAATACACTTCAATGATGTGTTTTTTTCCGGTCTTGTCCAGTGTTCCCCGCTGATCGGATTGATCGGTATTCTCTCCGTTAACCTTTTTGACAATGCCTTGTTTCTTGTACGCCGACCCCATCCAGGTGAATTGATAGAAATTTCCACTATGGTCGCTGAGCCGTAAAGACTGATTGTTCGCGCTCGGATAATCCCGGAGCATAACCATTTCGATTCGGGCATATCCGGATTCCGGCAGGAGCAAACCTTCTTTTTTCAGATGCATGGCATCGTTATCCCCGGTTTTGATGAGCAGGCATTTTTTGGCTGGATTCCATTGGCACTGATTCTTGGGCTTGTTTTTATCTGTGGACGACTGCACATACGAGTCTGTCGTATCTGTGGAGAAATCATCGCGGAATACTGCGGTAAACGTTGTCGTAAGCTTCTGGAGTGATTCTTTCAATTCCGCATCTGCCAGTGCCTGTTTGATGATATACTGCTGCATGGTCCTGAACCTGGCCACGGCCTGAGTGTCCTCCTTTTCGCGCACCTGAGAAACATACCCGGCAAAAGAGGCTTTGTAATATTTAACCATCAGCCGATCCAGTATGGCCAGGTCTCTGAAGAGGTCTTTGCCTTTTCTTCCCGGCACATTCTGAATCATTTTCGGGATGGCTGCTTCAGAGGCCTCCGGAAGCCGCACGTATACATCCGCCAGCAAAAGGCTGAAAGATTGTGTATTGATTCGCTTCATTACATTGCGGACATCCCTTTCTGTTTTGAGATTCGTTGAGAAGATGGATACAAGAGCGTCATCATCATAACCGGAAAGGACTTCCAGGATCTCTTTCTCAACATTCGGTCTGAAATAATCCGCCAGGTAGCCGGCCAGCAGACGAGCGGTTTTCTTCCCCCTGATCTTGCCAAGTACTTTAAGAATGCGTTTGAATTTGTCTGATTTATTCTTGCCCAGTTTTTCCAGCAGATAGAACTCTGCAACCTCCGGGTTGCTGACAAAGAATTTCCGGGCCGCATACTGCTGTCGAACGGAATCATCGTTCATCAGCATTTCATAATTCACGTTGCATGTCCGCTTAACAACGATATTTTTCTTGATTTCGCGAAAAACCGGAATTACGTCTCTGGCTTCCTGTGAATCCGGCATGCCGGCCATGAGTTCGTTGGCCTTGTTCAGGGCTTTTTTGTACTGACCTTTGTCTTTAAGGGCCAATACCGCTTCGTATACCATACGGGCTTTGCTCGATTTTTCACTGTCCTCTTTTTTTTCCTCGGTTTCCGTGTTTTCGGTTCCGTTCGGGTCGGTTTCAGGCTTGTCCTCTTCAACCGTTTCCTCAATATTCCCCGACACAGGAGAAACCGGCTTTGTTTCTGCATTCCCGGGCTTTTTTTCAACAGTTTTCTGTTTTTCCTCAAACTCCTTTTCTTTTTTATTTACAGGAGTCTTCTCTTTTCCGCAGCCCCCGGCAAGCATAACCGCGAAACCAATCAGAATTAAAAATTTCCTGAAACCGGAACATAATTTCTGACTGAACACCATACGATTACCTCAAAAACTCATTTTATTCTGTTTGTATTTGTACTGCAGATAGAACATGATATACCTACCAGTATATACAACAATAGCGAAAATCAAGGGATTTAGGCTTTTCGCTTGATTTCGCTCCGATCTGAACTATGATTCCATCATGAGCAATTTTATTCCCACAACCCGCAAAGAAGCCAACCAACTGGGCATCCGTGAATTCGATGTCATTCTGGTTACTGCGGATGCATATGTGGACCATCCTGCCTTTGGCGTGGCAATCATCGGCCGATACCTTGAATCGCTGGACCTGAAGGTCGGCATCATCCCGCAGCCGAACTGGAAAAAAACCGATGATTTCACGGTACTGGGCAGACCCAGGCTCTTTTTTGGAGTTACCGGCGGCAATCTGGACTCCATGGTTGCGCTGTATACCGCGCAGCGCAAGATCCGCTCCGAAGACGCTTACAGCGAAGGAGGAACCGCCGGACGCAGACCGGAGATGCCCACGGTCATTTATACGCAGCGCATCAAACAGGCATTCAAGGACGTTCCGGTTGTGATTGGCGGCATTGAAGCCAGCCTGCGACGTATTGCGCATTACGATTTCTACCGGGAAGTAGTCAAGCCGTCCATTCTGCTCGATGCCAAGGCAGACATGCTTGTTTACGGAAACGGCGAAGCTCCACTGAGAGAACTGGTTGCACGGCTGAGCAGCGGAGAAGAATTTCAGAATATCCGGAACATCCGAGGCACAGCGGTTCCGGTAAAAGGCAGAGAAAAACCTCTTCACTCCGATGCAGTTGCAATTCCCTCTCTGGAAGAAGTCCGCTCTGAGAAGTCTGCGTTTGCGGATATGACGCATGCAATTCTTGACAATCTGAATCCGCATACCGCCCGGCCCCTGCTCCAGGAAGCCGGCACACGCGCGATTCGAATCAATCCGCCGACCATGCCCATGACCACCAAAGAACTGGACGCGGTCTTTGCCCTGCCCTTTACCCGTAAAGCCCATCCCCGCTACAAAGATGAAATATCGGCACTGCGAACCGTGCGCCATTCCATTATTTCGCACCGGGGATGTTACGGCGGCTGTCGTTTCTGTGCCCTGACCCTGCACCAGGGAAAGAGTATCCAGAGCAGAAGCCGGGAATCGATCCTGAGCGAAGTGGATCAGATCACGTCCCAGCACAGGAACCCCGTGATCATCACAGATATCGGCGGCCCCACCGCAAACATGTACATGACCGGTTGCCGGGATCAGGGGGAGCAGAACTGCACCCGCGCCAGTTGCCTTTATCCGAACATATGTCCGCGCCTGGAAACCGACTCCACTGCGTATGAATCACTACTTGAGGACGTCCTCTCTCATCCCAGGGTCAGAGGAGTTTTCATCAACAGCGGCATCCGGTATGACCTGGCGCTCAAGAACAAATCCTTTATCCGGGAACTGGTCCGAAAACACACCGGTGGTCATGTATCCGTTGCCCCGGAACATTGCTCCTCATCCGTGCTTCACCTGATGGGCAAACCGGATATCAAATGGTTTACAAAATTCCGGCACATCTTTCAGGAAATCGCTGGGCAGGAAGCGGCAAATGACATTTTTCTGATGCCCTACATGATTATCGGGTATCCGGGCGCCACACCAGAGACGGAAAAAGAACTCGAAGAGTTTGTTCACAAAAACCGGATCAAGATGGAACAGATTCAGGAATTCACCCCCACGCCCATGACCCCGGCCACAGCCATGTACTACACGGAAACCGATATCTTTACCGGCAATCCCATTCACGTGGAAAAGAAATCCAGTGTAAAGAAAAAATGGAAACAGAGGGTCATCGGAAAGGAATAAGTAAAGAGTTTATCACAGACATTTCCGGTCTTTGCTGCGCGGATCCTTGACAAGGGTTCCACTGTTCAACTTCCCCCGAACTGCGCGTTTCCAGTCGTCTCCCACGGCATCGTAGAACACCTGATTCGTATCCACCCTGCAGACCATAACACCTGCCCGATTCCGCTTCTGTATGCCGCAGATATTTCCGTCCGGCTGGATTACGATGCTTGGCCACTGCTGGTAATACGCAGACGGATTGTTTGCACTGACCCACATCAAGTTTGTGGCAGCCCGGCACCGCAGGCTGGGCGGCATGATGTCAGCCCAAATGCCCCGTTTCTCAGAATGCGCGTTGTGAAAAGAATGGAGCATCAGCTGCACTCCGAGTTTTCTGTACTCCCGGTAGAGTTCAGGAAAACGCATGTCATAGCAGATCAGCAGCCCGCAGGTCACACCATTGACCTTGAAGGTAACAAAGTGATCCCCGGGCGAATAATGCTCCAGGTCACCGGGTGTACAGAAGCGTTTGTCATACCGATCCTGGATCTTCCCCCTGGGATTGATGACATACAGGCAGTTGTGAGGTTTCTTTCTGTTGCCAAGCGGATGCGCGCTTCCCAGCACGACCCACTGCCTGTAGGTTGCAGCCAGATCCATAATCTGTTCAGTCTCACTGCGAAGAGCGTCCCAGTCATAGTCCTTGAACGTGAATTTCTCGGCATGGGGATATCCGGAGAGTGCGGATTCAGGAAAGTGAACCAGATCCGCCTTCTCTTTCCAGGCCGCTTTCATCTGTTTGCGAACCCACTTTCCATTGTCTGCGGGATTGGCGGTCATGGGAAACTGGCAGGATGCAACGTAAAGAATTCCTTTGCTGCTCATGTAATAGACTCCTGTTTATTAAATTAAATATATGGTATTCGTTATTTGTTATCTGTTAAGTGGAACCGGCCTATACCGATTACCATAATCAGTGTTTTCTCTTCACTGCCTTTAAGCTCTCATTCATCTTTGTATTTATAACCTTTAAAGGTTATATTTTCATATGAAATATCTGATCCTGCTATAACATTTACTCTGGTAAGGTCGCCACGATAGAAATCTCCGGCACTGTCAAAAGTCAATGTCAGCTCTTTTCTATATTTTTTGTTATGGTTTTGCGGAATAATGCTTATGTAAATTAAACGTGTATTTCCGTGTTTCTCATAGTAAATATTTTTCGGAATACCTATCCGTCTCTTTGTCTTCTCTATATCCCATTTCTCCATCTTGAATTGTTTTATTAGTTTATCGGTCAACTCAATCCGCGGCTTAACTACCTCATTTATGATAAGTTTTTTCTGGTCAATTATCTCTTGCCCATTCCTGTATTCATGCTCAAAGGCGATAGCTCCGTCTTTGTGCCACCCCCTGATAACCCCATTCTTTTTGCCGTCTTTAAAATTCAACTCAGTTTTTTTCTTGCCGGTTGGATAAAAAATATACATTCTCTGAATAACGCCGTTCGTATAATATTCTTCGCTAGACAGTGTATTTTCCGGCCACCAGCTCCAATGCCTGAAACATCCCTCTTCTTTGCCACCCACATACCTGCCGTATGAAGACATACTGCCGTTTTTATACCATTTAACCCAGACACCAGTATATTCATCAAGAACAACCGGCGGTTTCATATCCGAAAGAAGTCCCCACATCCTGGTATGCTGCGCAATATATATCCACTTGTTCCATTGAGGATTTCCGAAGAGAAGAAGAATCGGAACCAAGGCAGCCAGAAATAAAACACTACTTACAATTAGAAATATTTTGGTTGGTTTATATGCCATTTTATTATCAAATCTTTATCCTGTCAATCCTGTCAAATTTCATATCAGTTCTAATGATTATTTAATTTCGTCTTTAGTAGTCAACCATCGATCAGCGGCTATAGACCATCTTTTCTCTTCACTCGTTACTGTCTCTCTCCATCCGGGTCAAACATTGTCAGCCCGGTGATGGATCGGTTTCTAATACCATAATACCGACTCAGTTTTGGATACAAAACATTTCCGGTTTCATGGAGGAATGTGTGTCCGTTCTTTTCACGAAAATTAAACGTCCGGGTCAGACCGGATGGAAAATCAATGGTGATGACACGGCTCTTTCCCACGTTCTCTTTGTCTGTTCGCTCCGCCTGGTTCATAACTGCGAGGAACCGGTCAAAATCCCCCATATTGAGCGACTGCCTGGCCACATCAATATCTTCATGCTCCACGGTAATCCGGTCCACGTCATATCCGTCGCTGGGCAGTTCCGGTCCTTTGGGTTCTGCCCAGCGCATTACAGCGGCCGTACCGCAGATCAATATCAGGGCAATAACGCCGATTGAAAGGCCTCTGTTCATTTGGTTTCCTCCACTTCAGGCAGGGAATATCCTGCACGTTCAAACCATGTTCCCAGCAGGCTTGAGAAGAGAATCACCAGGGGAAGCGAGACAGCAAACCGTACCAGCGTGAAACGCCACCCAAGAAAGGATGCTTCAAAGAGAGTCATGGGGATCCGGCAGATGCCGGCGCAGCTGATAAAAGCCAGGACCACACCCAGCCGGGCCCGTTTGACCATCAGGGCGTGGGCCACGGGAAGTGCCACATGCATGCCGCCCACGGATGTTCCGGCAAGCAGCACTGCCCAGAAACAGGAAAGAAACCCGAAATTTCGTCCCAGGTACTTTTCCACGGTTTCGGTCTTGACCCATACGTCAAAGAGACCGATCAGGATAAAGACGCAGGGCAGTATTTTGATCATGTGGATGAAAAAAGAGAGAAAGATGGTTCCCATTTTCTTTCCCGGCGGGTATCCGGCGCACAGACTCACGGCCAGAAAGACCGCAAACACGGCAGCGCTGAGAATAAAACCGGTTTTTTTCTTGATCATCTTCACATGAGTTCCCTGAATACGAGTCCGGTGGCCACGGCCACGATTGCAGCAATGAGCAGGCTGAAAATATTCCGGGCCAGGGTCAGACGCGTACCCAGATAGGTCTTCTCCAGGGGGAAGGTGACTACGCCAACCATCATCAAGGCGGTGGAAAACGCGGAGAGAACCATGTACAGCGCTCCTTTTTCCAGCAGAATCCCGCACAGCGGAAAAACGATGAATCCAGGCATAATGGAGACCGAACCCAGGCCCAGCGCGCTGATCCAGGCCAGCCATTTGTTTTCCCTGGCCAGCATTCGGACAAAGACATGTTCCGGTGTCAGGTAGAGGATGACTGAAACCATCATGAGCATAATCAGAAATGACGGTGCGATCTTCAAGAAGCGCTTGAGCGCGATACGGAGAGCCTTCATGGTCTTCGCGGAGCTGACCGCGAATGAAACAATCAGCAACACAATCGTCAGCACATAAATAATAATCATGTTTTGCCTGTTCTTTCGTTTTTGCTGACTCGGTATCGTTATGACTCCGGTTTTTTGGAAAGCATAACCGACGATATCGATTTCGATAACGATACCGAGGCCGAGACGTATAACGTTTAGCTGCTTCTGGCCAGACATGCAGCTCAAATGGCGGGCATGACGTTTCCGCCACAGACCGGAATGTACGCACCGGTAATAAAGCTGGCCAGATCCGATGCTACAAACACAACCGCGTTGGCGATTTCCTGGTCTGTGCCGCGTCGCTGTAGCGGCACCTTGTCCCGGTACCATTTTGTATTATCAGACTCGGGCCGATTTTCGCTCACGGTCCAGCCCGGAGCAACCTGATTGACTGTGATTCCATATCCGCCCACTTCCCGGGCCAGCACCCGCAGCACTCCGTCAGCGCCACGTTTGCCTGAGATATAAGCGGATTGTTTTTCCCAGTACTGCATGGCACATTCGGTGTTAATGCCGATCACCCGGCCCCATTTTTTCTCTTTCATTGCCGGAACAAAGGCCTGTGCCATTAGTACGTTCTGCAGCACACAGGAACGGAACTGGCTCTGGTAATCCGCTGCCGACTGATCCAGAACCCTGGTCCAGTCGTATTGAATCACCGCATTATTTACGATGATATCCGGACTGCCCAGCTGATCGTTGACGGTTTGTTTCATCGCGTCAATGGAATCTTTCTGCGTAATATCCGCCTGTACGGCCAGGGATTTGTTTCCCAGGTTTTTGAGTTCCTGGACCAGCAGGTCGGCCTGCTCTCTGCTGCGGTTGTAATGGATAGCCACATCCGCCCCGGCCTGAGCGAACGTCCGGGCCATGGTGCGGCCCAGTTCTCCGGTGGCTCCGGTCACCAGTGCAATTTTTCCAGTCAGATCAATCGAAATCATGTTAACTCCTTTATTGTTACGCACACACTGCCTGATGGCCGCCATCAACCCGAAGCGTGACACCGGAGATATATTCCGCGTCTTCTGAAGCCAGAAAAACCACAGCCTTGCCGATATCCGAAGGCAGGCCGATCCGTCCCATGGGCACACGTTTCTTGATGAATGCCGCGGGCTCGGGTTTTTCCCAGTGATGACGGGTCATGTCCGTCAGGATCATACCCGGCGCCACGGCATTGCAGGTAATTCCATGCTCTCCCAGGGCCGTGGCAAAACCGCGCATTGCCATACGCATGCCTGCTTTGGACGCACCATAATCCACCTGGTTGGGCCCGGTCACATTTTCAGAAAGGGATGTGATAAAGACGACTCTTCCCCCGCCGCCCCGCTCAATCATGTGTCGGGCCACGACCTGGGTACAGTAAAAGGCGCCGGTCAGATTGATATCCAGCGTTTTCTTCCAGACATCGGGGGTCATGTCCATGACATTGACAAACGGACAGATGCCTGCGTTGTTGACCAGCACATCCACTCGTCCGAACCGTTTGACGGTTGCCGCAATCATGTCATCAACCTGTTCGGTACGGGTCACGTCACAGGCAATTCCCACGGCATCGGTCGCGTCCTGCTCACGAATTTTCTCAGCGGCTTTCCGGGCCTCTTCCTCGTTCATATCCGCGATTACGACATGGGCTTTCTTTGCCGCAAAACACTGGGCAATACCAAATCCAATGCCCCGGGCCGCGCCCGTAATAATCACTGTCTGGTTTGCTTTTTCCATATCCATGGGTAACTCCATTGATCTGATTGTGTTTGTCTTTTAAATAACAATAAGCCCGAGTATATCCGCCAGGTCTTCAAAGAGCAGGCTGTTGTCGCCGTAAGAAATTATGTAGTGCTGACTCATCACGTTCTGAATAAATTCATCCGTGTCTCCGTCAAAGACCACATCCAGGCTGGGAAGCAGGGGCGCGGGCGGTGCCCAGCCCGCCTCCTCCCACGGAACAGGTGCACTGGCCTGGCCGGTCATCAGGTGCAGGACGTATTCGTCGTTGATGTAGGCCAGCCGCGCCAGGGTCACCTCACCGGTCTTGAGTCTGGAGACATTGAGCAAACCTTCACCAAAGTCGCCGAACGCATTGGGCATAATGGTCACATTACCGTCAACGATTTCCGGAGGTACATAATCGGGTACGCCCATCAGGCCGCCGTCTTCCATGAATTCGTAAAATTCCAGATATGCGGCTACCTGCCCGGTCAGATACCGGGTCATCAGCTGGGTGACCGAGCCCAGAGAATCGTTCTCCGGAACCGTACAGATGTCCATGTTTTCATGGAGCATGGTCATGGCCCCGGCCGGCGCGAACGCCAGCAGCTTCTTAATACCGTCCACATCGGTATAGGAAAAGGCATCAAACTTTTCTTCACTGAGTTTGCGTTTAAGGGCAAGGTAGAGGCGTGCGCTCTGGGGAATGGTTTCGGGCTTCGGATCCTTGACAAACGTCCACTTCTTCTGCACGTCCCGGGAAACCTTCTGTACCTCTTTGTCAGAAACATCGTCCATATAGTTTTTGATTTCCAGCAGATCAAAATGTTCGATTTCCGGTCCGATATCGCTTCGCAGGGACAAACTTTCATACAGGGTTCCGTAGAGGCGCATGTCCCGATAGCCTATCATGCCGATACGGGCCGTACGGAGCAGTTTCGCTGCCCGGGCCGCACAAGCGTAGCGCATAATTTCTTCGATCGGATCTTCCTGGCCCCGCCGCGTTACAATGTATCGAAAGGTATATCCCATACTGTCCAGGGCCGGCCGAAGCGCGGTGGTTCCGGCCTGGGCTGCGGCGGTGACAAAACGGTTTCCTTGCTGGCGGCCACTCAGGCCCCATACCAGGACCGGCAGATGGCGAAAGGAATCAATGGTCCGGACAATGGCCCAGGAGGGAATCCATCCAATCACGCACACGATCAGGAGATCCATTTCCGCTCCGCTGAGTTCCTGCGCCGCCCGGTCCGCCTGGCTGCCGGCAGGATCATCGGATACCGATGCTGTGGTTACCAGCTCAAGTCCCTGGTCCGTGAGCAGTTTTGCCGCCTCGTCCGCGCGGCTGTCAATCAGTTCTCTGGGCGTATTGATTTCTCCAAATGCGACAAATCCGGCTCGCACAGGTCTCATTTTGTACATGGTGCTCCTCCATTCAGTTGCGTGTGCACACATTGGTTTACAGTTGTATACCACTCATATACGGGTTCGTATTTTTTAACATTTTCCGGATCCGGTTCAATGATTTCCTCCATCCGAACCAGCAGCCTGACGGCTTCTTCTACATCCGTAAATACTCCTGCTGCAACACCCGCGATCATGGCCGCGCCCAGACAGGTGGTCTCTTCACAGGAGGGAATCGAGACAGGCCTGTTCAGCACCTCGGCTTTGATCCGTGTCCAGATCGGGCTTCGGGCCGCACCGCCCAGAGAGACAATCTGCCGGGCACTCACTCCAAGCGTCTGAAGCGTATCCACGTTATGGCGCAGCAGAAAAGCAACAGACTCCATGATTGCTCGGATGATATGGGGTTTTCCGTGAGATATCGTCAGCCCCATGAGTACACCTTTGGCATGGGGATTGGAGACCGGACTGACTGAGCCTTCAAAATGCGGCAACATGAGCAGGCCGTCACTGCCGGGCGCTATGGTTTTCGCCATGCGGTTCATATCATCAAAACTCATATCACTGCAGCATTCATCTCTGAACCAGCGTAAAATCATACCCGAAACTGGCGCCCAGGGCAGAAGCGCGTAACGGTTCGGACCCGCATGATGAAAGAGGCCCATGCGCATCTCGGGATCATGAACCGGCTGATCCAGGGTCGCACACACAGCCAGCGCAGTTCCCGTGGTCTCTGTCAGCATTCCGGAAGCAATATTTCCAGCGCCCGCAGCACCGGTGATCTGATCAATGGGTGTGGTGGAGACGACCGCGTCTTTGCTGAGTCCGGTTTCAGCCGCTGCGTGAGCACTGACGTCAGCCGTGGAAGGCGAACCAGGTTCCGGAAGCTGCTCCACCTGCACGCACACCTCTTCGCACATCTCCTTCCACCAGCTGCCGACGGTCATGTCATAAAGGAGCGTGGAGGGCACCATGGCCCGGTCGGTCAGAAACGTACCCGTCAATTTGAAGATAATGTAGTCCTGAACCAGCAGATATTTGTATACACGCTCTGCAATCCGAGGTTCATGGCGGGTCAGCCATTTGATGACGCACGCGGTAGCTGACGGGACCACTTCCTGCTGTCCGGTGATCTGGTAGATTTTCTTGAGAGTAAAACGGGAAACGACTTCTTCGGCTTCCTGCCCGGCCCGGCTGTCCAGCCATACAATGGCTTTACGAAGGGGGTGGCCATGGGCATCCACAGGAATAACCGTTTCACCCTGACTGGTTACGCCCACGGCCTGTACCGCACCGAACAGGTCCGGCGCATCTGCTTTAAGTCCGGTGAGGACATCCAGCACACTCTGCCAATAGATATCGGCATTCAGTTCCACGCGGCCGGAGGTGTCTTTTTCCAGACTGTATTCAATGGTTCGATTACAGGATCGCCGGGATTCCGTTTCTGTGATCAACCCTTTTACTGAGGAGGTTCCGATGTCCAGTCCAAGCAGGGATTTCATGTTTAAAAAAAGTTCCGTATGCAGTCGATGGATTGACGAACAAGTTCAGCCCCTCCTTCAGATCCCACATCGCCGTTGATAATCAGGGCACCGTATCCGCCGAGTTCTTCGGCGCGTTGGGTCGGCAGGTATCCTGCATGATCACAGGCCAGTTGAACGATAAAAACCTGCGCTGCCGGGCTGATGGCCTTGATTCGATGACCGTAATCCAGAAAGAGTTCAAACGGGCAGCTGACCAATGCGACCTCACCGATACGCAGCACATGGTGTTCGATGTCAAAGGTCGTGGACGCCTTCTGATCTTCGTATCGCTTGATCACGGCTTCGGCGTTCTGCATGAGTACAAAGTCATGCAGCTTGCTGTCATAGGGTCCGGGCCGTCCGGGTTCTTTTTCGTTTGTATGCACCTGTTCACAAAACTGCGCTAATGCCTTTTCCCGCGGAAGCTTCTTTTCCAGCTCATCGAGTTCGCGGGTTGCCTGGTTATACTCCTCTTCCGTAGCAAGCCGCACAGGCAAGCTTAACGTCTGAACACTGTGGCCAAACGCCGGCGACGGGTCGGCTTGTGTGCATGCGGATTGGATGGGTTCGCGCACAGCATTGGCAATTCGTTGCGCCAGAATTTCCACTCCCCGGGCACTCCAGAACGTGTCATCTTTCATGCGGACCAGATCGCGGGGCGACTGGCATCCGGCTGCGCCGATCTGGCAGAGGGTGCTGAATTCCGGTCCGAAACTCTCTTTGAGCAGATCCCGCACACGCCCCATGTAGTCGGAGGAAACCGCATAGGTAGCCTCCATGACCTGGGACGGACAGGAAACGTTAAGGATAACCCCGCTCGGTGACTGGTCCGCGTCAACCGTTACGAGCAGTTCAATGGTAGAATCTTCGTTTCCCTCCATGCCTGTAAAATCCGATCGGGAGGTCGAACCATACATTTCCGCGTGGGCATCTGCATACACGCTTCGGCGGCAGTGCCCAACGGCTGCAACCGCCTGAGCGCGGCAGACACCGCCGGGACAACGCTTTTGCCAGGCCTCGGTAACGGCCTGCGCTATCTTCTCACAGGCCATATCTCCGTATTCGTCCGGATCCAGACAGTCGGGATCGGGCGTGAGCCACCAGATTCGAATCGCGGAAAGGGCTGGAGCGCTGTGCGTATGCGTGGCATTGAGAAATATTTTCTGTACATCGATTTCCGGCTCCAGCTCCTGTACACGTTTACGAACCCGCTGCTGAAAATAAGCGGGGACCGCGACCACATCCATGGACACCATCACAGCACTCTCTCCGCTGCCGGATGTCATGGCCAGAACCACGGCCTTGAGCCGGGAATGGATCCCGTTGGATGCCCGATGATAATACTGGCCGGACAATGTAACCAACCCGTCCGGGGTAATGTCTGCTTCGGCCCAGCCGACTCTGATCTCGTTCATGGTTCTCTCCGTTGAAAATCCAGAAATGGTTTCTGTGCGAAACTGCAGCAGACATTCGTGCAGCAGCTATGTCTTCAGGACGTATTTATCCATCACGTTTTTCAGAAAGACCATGTCCCGTGGACGGATGCGAATCCGGTAATTCAATGTTTCTCCGTCAATGGTTCGGTCCAGCACTTCCGCTTTCTGCTCAATATAGGATACTGCCCGGCCGTTTCCGGCGTGAAGGGATATGTCTTTGATTTCCATGGTGGCTTCTACGCGCTTGATCAGATGCTTGACCAGTTTTGAAATTCCCTGTCCTTCTTTTGCGGAAATAAAATAGGATGCCGGGTATTCTCTGAGCAGCACACTCGGCAGAACCGAGTCTGTAATCCGGTCTTTCTTGTTGAATACAATCAACGTGTCTTTTTGATATGCACCGATTTCCCTGAGCACCTTATTTACAGTATCGACTTCCACTGAATAATTATGCGCGCTTCCGTCCACAACATGCAGCAGCAAATCTGCGTCCATCACCTCCTGGAGCGTGGCATGAAAAGAGGCGACCAGGTTGTGCGGCAGGTTTCGGATAAAGCCGACCGTGTCACTGATGACAATGGGGACGGAAAAGTCGGTCTTGAGTCTTCGCGTACAGGAATCCAGCGTGGCAAAGAGTTTGTCTTCGGTATATTCATGCGAATCGGTCATGGCGTTGAGCAGGGTGGATTTTCCTGCGTTGGTGTAACCGACCAACGCGATCCGGTACACATCTTTTCTGCTTTCGGACTCCTGTTTCTTCCGTTTTTCAATCTCGTTGAGTTTCTGCTTGTATTCGTAGATCTTTCTTCGAATCAGCCGCCGGTCGACTTCCAGCTGCTGTTCTCCGGGACCGCGTGTACCAATGGCCCCCTCGAGCCGCTCAAGGTGTGTCCACATGCGTTTGAGCCTGGGCAGCGCGTACTCCAACTGAGCAAGCTCCACCTGAAGCCTTGCCTGGCGGGTCTTGGCGCGGGATGCAAAGATGTCCAGAATCAGTTCAGTCCGGTCCACCACACGTACACCGACCGCTTCTTCAATGGAGTTTCCCTGGGTCGGAGTCAGATCATTGTCGCAGACAATCAGTCCGGCGTCAACCGACTCCACAATCTCGCGTATTTCCTGAAGTTTGCCTTTGCCGAAAAAGGTACCGGCCTTGGCCTTGCGGAATCGTTGACTGGACTCACCGACAACCCTTCCGCCGGCCGCCTCTGTCAATCGCTTGATTTCATCCAGCGGTTCTTCATCAATATATCGGTTCTGGGGAAATATACCCGCAACAACAACGGCCCGTTCTTTATCTGATTTGGTTGTTTTCTGAAATGTTTTCAACGATTCTACCTGTAAATTTTCGTCCGTTTAATTGACGTTTGAATGGTTTGTGCAATGGAGGTTGTAGACAGCCCCGGTACGGGCGGCACCACGGTAACGGTTCCGCCGTAGGCTTCCACCACTTCCTTGCCCACCACCTGATCCACGCTGTAATCGCCGCCTTTGACCAGCACATCAGGCCGCATTTCCCGAATCAGAAAGGTCGGTGTATCCCGATCAAAGACCGTCACACAGTCCACGCATTCCAGCGAGGCAATCACATGCGCCCGGTTGTTCTCTTTGATGAACGGCCGGTCCTTTCCTTTGATCGCGCGAATCGAACGGTCCGAATTGATCGCCACAATCAAATAATCACCCAGCTTTCTGGCCGCCTGAAGGTATTTGATATGCCCGGCGTGAATCAGATCAAAACAGCCGTTGGTAAAAACCACCCGCTTACCGCTGCTGCGTACTTCAACTGCAATCCGAATCGTTTCTTCGCTGTTCATAATTTTGCCTGCAGGTGACGTTTCAAAGAGGCTTTCTTCAAGCAATTCATCCGGGGTGACTGAGGCAGCCCCTATCTTGTTGACAACAATACCTGCAGCTATATTTGCAGTTTCACAGCTTTTGTTGAGACTCATCCCACTGCACAGGCAGAGGATAATTGTCGCAACGACTGTGTCTCCAGCACCGGAAACATCATAGACCTCTCTGGCCTGCGCTGGAAGATGAATGCCTTTTTTGCCGCCACTGGATAGAAATAGACCGTCACTGCCGAGGGATACGATTACGTGACTGCAGCGAGTAGAGGACTTGATTTTACGACAGGCGCACAGCAGCCCCTCTGTTGTAGATGTCTGGATTCCAGTTTCAAGCTCCGCTTCTTTGCGGTTTGGTTTGATAATATCCGTTCCTCTGTATCGGCTGTAGTCTCTGGCCTTGGGGTCAGTAATAACAGGAATATTTCGACTTTTTGCCTTGTTCATAATGCGTTCTAAAACCAATGGTGTCAGAACGCCTTTGGCATAATCCGACAGGATAATGCCGTGAATTTTCTTACGAAACAGCGCGTTTAATTTCTGTAACAGCAACCGCTCCTCTTCTTTCTGGAGCGGGTAGTCGTCTTCCCGGTCCACACGAAGCATCTGCTGTCCGGCAGAGATAATACGGCTCTTGGAGGTTGTTTTTCTGCACGTTGATACGACAACACCTTCCGCATTAATCCCATACTTCTTGAAACGTGAAAGCAGCGTGCGTCCCTTGTCATCCTTTCCCACGACCCCGAACAGGAAAGCATTTGCACCCAGTGAAGTTATGTTTCTTGACACATTACCTGCTGTTCCCGGAAAAAAGGTCTCGTCTTTGATTTTGACTACACCGACCGGAGCTTCCGGTGAAATCCGGGAGGTATCTCCCCACAGATAGTGATCCAGGACCAGATCTCCAATGACCGCAATGCGGAGGCGAGGCAATTTCTTAAGTGCGTCTTTGAGCGTCGTTTCAGCCATGCATGGTCCGGTTGATAAAGTTCTCCGCCTCTTCAATGAGCAGTTTTATCTTGTCATCAATCAGATCTTCCAGAGGCGGTTTCTGTCCAATGATATCAAAATAGGTATCTGTTACAATATCAACCTCCTTGTTATCGCCTTCCGCACCTTGATTTTTCACGATTTGATCGGCGATATAGACGATGGTTACGGCCCTGAGCAGGTCCTCGGGGATATTCTCCCGAGTCAGGTATACCGGATGATGATGATTCTCAATGGAGAGATAGATCTCTTCCGGTAACTGCCAGGAACGTGCAAGCGCGCTTCCATAGACCGCATGGTTGTATCCAAAAATTATTTCTTCCTTCTGAAGCATATCCATACCTCGGTATTCCGGGGTATGGGAAAGCAGCTCACGGACCTTATCCGGATACAGGCTTTCCATGGCAAATTTACCAATATCATGAAGCAGGGCAATCGTGGATACAGACATTTCCATTCCGCCTGCCTTGTTCTTCAATCGTTCAGCAACCAGAGAGGCTGCAAAGGAATGCAGCCAGAGTTTTTTGTGGTCGTAAATCTCATTGCCGGGAGCAAAGACTTTAAACAGGTTTTTCTGAAGAATCAGGTCCTGTATGGTCTTGAACCCCATCAGCACAATCGCTTTCGGAACCTCTGTGACCTTCTCTTGCCGTGCGTAATACGCGGAATTGGCCATTCGAAGAATCTCAGAGACAATCACGGGATCGCTTTCAACAATCTGCGCTACACTCCGGGCATTGGACGTCTCCTTGCGCATCTCTGCGATCACCTGATGCGCTGCGCTGGGCAAAGGAGGAAGCTCTTTCAGCGTATTGTGAAGTGACTGTTTTTTCTCATCCGTAAGCGATGTGTATTTCCTGGGATAAAATACGTTTTCCTCCTTTTGCTTTACTTCACCGGCAATTCGCTGTGCCACCCTTGCAGCTCCCGGGGTCTGCAGGTTCTGTATTCTTTCTCTTTCCTTTTCTTCCCGATAGAAATTTAGAAAGTAGTATGCGCAGAGAAGCAGCAACCCCAAAACAGCAACGCCGACCAGATAATAAGTCATTTTCCTTATCCTTTTAATATAAAAGCGATTAACTGATTATTTGACTGTGTACAAAATCGAGGTTTTATTATCAGCGCCTTTCAATGAAGAACGTTTGTCCATTGTGTCTCAACTCAATAACAACAAGTACTTTATATTACCAAACTTCCAAATCTCTTCAATAAAAATTTACTATTTTTTTCTTTCAACGCTTGAGTTCATTTCACGATACCATAGAATATAGGACTGCGTTGCTTTTTCAAGAACAGTACCGAACAGAGAAAAACACCGCGCAGCGAGAAGCCGTGTCTCTGTACCAACACTCAATGGGTCGTTTCTTTATGAAATCATTCGTAGGAAGCATATGTATAGCACTGCTGATATCCCTGTTGATCCTTCTCTTTCTCCATATAGAAAAACGTGTCTATACCGACCGCAAATTCAGGGTTCAACTGGACAGCATTTCCTTTAACACACCGGCGAGCTATACGGACTGGGGGCTGGAAAAAAAAGTACGGCACGGAATGGAAATCAGTACCCGTTGCAGCATTTTATCAAAAACACTGTTGGAGCAGATATACGAAGCCTGCCGGAAGTGCCATTACATCCGGAAAGTCAACCATATTGAACGCAGACTTCCGGCCCGGATTCGGGTGACCGCCGAGTGGCGGGTTCCCTGCGCATACATCAATCTGTCGAGTCCCGACAAGATCGGTCTGGTGGATTCAACGGGCACTGTAATCCTCAGGGAATTCAATTCGATTCCCAAAGAAATATCCTGTCCCCATGTATCCGGAATTACCTGTATGCGTTCGTCCGAAGACCCTACGCATCTGAAAGAAAATGATATGCTAAAGGACGGGCTGGATGCTCTGTTGATCATTTCCAAACACATTCCGGACGGTTCAGCAGTTCAAACCGTAAAAGTCTTTCCGTCGAAAAAAAATAAACAGGGGAGCAGGATTGTCTTTCGTATCCTCGGTTCGGACTGGAAATCAGAAATTGTATGGGGTAAACATATTCGAAAAGGCGGCCCCTTTCCCGGCTACATACGACCGATTTCCGATAAAATCATGGATCTGCGCAAGAGCGTTGATAACGGTCAGCTGCCTCCGCTACTCGACCTGGAGTTCTATTAACCGCATGTTCTTTTCCAAAACAAACCGTAGACCGACAGAACCTCAGTTTTACGTGGGCCTGGACCTTGGAACCACCCGCTTCCGGTGTCTGGCCATGGAACGTGCACCAGACGGAAGGATTCTATCAACCCATTACAGAGAAGAAGAGGTCGACTGGTTCAGCGGTAAACTTCCGGACTGGAAAGTCTTTCGAAAGGGCATCAAGAAGATTGCAGCCAAATTCCGCTCTGACGGAATCAAGCTCGTGAGTGCGTGCGTAAATGTGCCGCACGACAGCATCGCATCCACGCACATTCCGGTGGAAGACAAGCGAACGATCATCCAGGACATCCGAAAGGAAGAAGCCGCATCCAAGGGCAGCACCGTCCTTCAAATCGTGGATGACAGCGACTCTCTGGCCGGAGACCGAATGATTCCCGAAGATACGCTGATTCGAAAAGACGATATTGCCGTGACCTGTTCCGGTCAATTCATCAATCACCTGCGTCACAATCTCCTGCGATGCGGAATAATATCCGAGGACATGTGTTCGACCGGATACAGTCTGCGGTACACGGTTTCCGCAATGAAAAACGATGAGCATACGCTGATTATTGATATAGGCGCCCGGTTTACAGACATCGCGGTGTTCCGGGGTCGGCTTCCACTCATGATCAAATCCTTTGCCGCCGGCGGAAACGACATCACTGCCGCGATTGCCTCGACCATGAACATCACGGGAAAAGACGCGGAAAGAGTCAAGACCGCACGAAGAAATTACTTCACCCTTCAGATCACGCCAGCCCGTGTATGGTCGCCGGGTCCGGCGGAGATTATCCAGCGGGAAATGGAAGCCGTCTACCGCATCATAAAAGCTCAGGTATTAAAATCAGGACTTGAAATGGACGCGCTGAACCAGATAATACTATGCGGCGGCACTTCACGATTCAGCGGCATTGACCTGTTTTTGAAAAAACAATTTCAAACAGACGCCTGGACGCTCTCATTTTCAGACGCAGAGCAATTCTCAACCTGCACCTTTGACTGCTCACACGCATGTGTGATTGGTCTGGCGTTTCATTCATTTATGATCAGGAACCCGTCATGAAACAAAAAACTCTCGTCATGTACAACGCGCTCTTCGCCTTCCTGCTTCTGACTTTTCTGGCATGGTTCGGTGCCAAACATCCGGAAAAGGAAGGAATCTATACCCTCCTGCTGTACGCACTGCTTGTGATACAAGCAGCTATTGCTGTCTATCTGGTCAGCGGATACAGAAAAAAGTTCACCAATGATTTCAAAAACAGCCGCGGGGATACCAATGAACCCGGAGACTGAAACAGCAAAAACAAATCCGACCCATGAAACGAAAAAAAAAGGCTGGCTCCGCCGGTGGCTCAAGATCTCCGCTATCCTGACCGGTGGGCTGGTTCTGCTTATGACTCTGGTGATCTACCTGATTCCCACCGGATGGATCAAGGATATCATCCGTTCCCAAGTCAAATCCCAGACCGGCAGAGAATGCAGCATCGGCGATGTTCAGTTGAGTATCTTCGGCCGGGTTTCGGTTTTTGACTTCCGGATCCACGAACCGGGGACAACAAAAAAGAATCTGCTCTCCGCTCAGACCCTGGAGCTGACGATCCGGCTCATGGAACTGCTCAAAAAGAAACTGGTCATCAATTCCCTGCTTCTGGACAACACCCGGGTCACCATTATTCGCAACAAAGACGGCACATTTAATTTCACGGATATTCTGGATCGGTTTACCCGTTCCCGGCCCCCACAGTCTTCTCCAAGATTCTGTGCAGGGCAGGCCGGAGGCAGCGGTTTTATCTTCCGTATGAACAGCGGTATCATCAGCAACTCAACGGTTCGGTTCTATGACCGCGCAGCAAACATCCAGGCGGATCTGGCGCTCAAACATATCCATCTTTCATTCAGTGATATCAACCGCATGATCCAGATTTCCGGGACCGTTTTTCCCGCAACAACCAAAACCATTGGCAAACTCCGGTTTAGTGGCAACCTGGATCTTCTGGAACATAACGCCTTTGCACCGGGAAACTCCGAACTGAAACTCAACATCTCGGCTGTTGACATACCGGAAATCCTCCGTTCTGCGGGGCTGAAGAATACCGTCAATCTGCCGGACGGAAAGGCCAAGGCCGATATCAACCTGGTAATGAAAGGTATGAAGCTTGATACGGTTTTGTCCGCATCCATTCAATCGGTGAAGCTGCAACACACAGCGCTTTCCCAAAAGCCGGTTGCGGTTCCGGATCTAAAAATCGATCTGGATGCGACCGCAGACCTTGAAAAAATGACCGGAAATATCCAAAAGCTCTCCCTGGAGTCCTCGCTGTTCAAATCAACACTGCAGGCAAACGGCAGCACGGAGCTTTCCGCCCCCGCAACCGTTGCCGCATCCCTAACCGCAGACCTGAAGGAGATCCTCACCTTTCTGCCCAGAGAAAAACAATTCGATTATTTACCACGAAATCTGCAGGGACAGCTTACCCTGAATACAACGCTCAAAAACGGACCGTCTGGACTGACCTCAGAAATACTACTCACCAGCTCCGGCCTTCGTATACCGGACGGTCTGGCGGTCCCTTCCGCAGACCTGAATGTATCCGGACGGTTTGCGTACGAATCCGAAAAAGATACCGTTCGTATCAACGAACTGAACGTGGACACCACGCTTGCATCCCTGAAGGCTGCGGGCAACGCCACGGGACTTTTTTCCGATTCCCCGCTTACAGCGTCGGTCAAACTGACCGCCCGTACCCGTCTGGAAACGGTCTGTGAAACCCTCCAGATAATGCCCATTACCGGTGAACCCAAGCTGACCGCAGATCTGACATGGTCTGAAACCCGACCCGACCGGGTGTACGTCAACAGCCACCTCCAGTGCCCAGCCCTGCACACGCCGATTCTGGCTTTCCTGAATATCAAAAAGCCCTTTACCGGAACAACGCTGACAGCAAACCTAAGTTATGCACTCTCATCCGGCACCGCTTCCTTCCAGAAGCTGGCCCTGCGTTCACAGCTTCTGGACCTGGATGGAAACGGCAGCATCACGTTGGATAAGGAAACCGCTGCAGCCCTTACCTACGATGCCCGCATCAAAACGGATAAGATCAAAGATATCTCGAAGGGAGCGATTCCCGGATTCCTGGACCGTATCCGCTGTACCGGACAGGCGGATTTTCAAAAGAACAGGCTGACCCTTCAAAAGACATCCATTCGCAGCAAGCTCAAAGGAAAAAAAGGAACCTATCCGTTTGTCCTGCTTCATGACCTGTCTGTGGATATGGTAAAAGGCAACACCTTTTCCATTACAAAAACCAGCCTGGACATCAACGACACGCTTGGACTCACCATTAACGGCAAGGGAACGAACCTGCTGGAAACAGACCAAACAACCGGAACCTTTTCCGTAAAAGCCCATGGAACGACCGGAAAGATCAAGGACATGGCTGCTGACGTTCTGCCCGTCATCCCTATTGTCTGTGCCATGGTGCCCGTTCCTGAAACCCTTCCGGCATCCGCGGATTTCACTATTGGAGGACACATCAGCAAAACCGCTTCGGTGCTCAAAACCGATTTTGTCGTGAAGCTCAAGAATCTCCTGGTCGCTTCAGGCAAACAAAAAATCAAGGAACCGCAGGCTGACATCCGGACTGCCCTGACGTACAACCTGAAAGACAGTGCCGTGGATATAAGCACATTTACACTCTCTACAAAATCCACGGACATCCGCGCCAACGGAGCCCTTTCGCTGCGTTTGAATAAAAACAGCGGATATGAGATCAAAAAAAATACTCTCATCCGAACCCAACTCAACCTCGCCAAACTCAAACCCCTGCTGCCGCCGGGCACGGACCTGAAGACCACCGGCAGCATCACTGCCGAAATCCGGCCCTCCGGCGGCATGACCAATCCCTCCGTTCGGCTGAGTGGAACGCTGCAGAAGTTTAAAGGCATGGGAAATGATTTTCCGTTCGCGCCTGTGATCCTTCCCAAATGTTCGTTCAGCGCGGACACCGCCGTGGCCATGGGAAAGACCCTGGAGTCTGTTCATATCCGGAACCTGAAGATAATCGGAGGCGGCATTGATCTGCGGCTCAAAGGAAAGGCCCGAATGAAAAAAACGCCGTGGAAGACCCGGGAATTCTATTTTGACAAGGGAACCGCGCTGACCGGCACAACAGACCTTATGCGTGCATCCAAGTCCTTCCCGGCGTTGATCCCGAAAAAGTGGACACTCAAAGGAGAAACTACTGTTCATACGGACGTAAGTGGATGGCTCTCTGCGGTCACTCTCAAGCTCCGGGCAGACCTGAAGAAATTCCAGCTCGCAACCAAAGATATCGGCCCCAGGCCCCTGGTGCTGCCAGACACCCAGCTTACGCTCAACACCACGTATCGCATGGGAACGGCCCGGAAAACGAAACCTGCGCTGGAAGTAACCCAACTTCAAGCCGCATCCTCCCTGGGAACCCTCTCGGCAAGCGGCATCTGTCGGAAACTTGATTTTGACAAAAACATCATCCGATTCGGAAAAGGCAGTGCCTTCAAACTGAACGCAAAACTCAACGGCAAAAACCTCAAGCAGACCATTCCCGCGGCCATCCTTCCCATTCCTGCGGAAGCAGACTTCAACAACCTGGGCGCATCCGGCACACTCGCTGCTGAACACTTTAATTACGCCAAATTTGGCCAGACCGGTCAAAACGACCCATACCTGATATTCAAATCCATCCAGCTGTCCAAGGGCAAGCTTACCCTTGACTCCATGGACTACGGGAAATACCCAATACGAAATCTCAATGCCGGGCTGAGGATCGACAAGGGAGTTTTTTACTTGTCCAATGCCAGACTCCAGGTATGGGGAGACATTATGGCCGATGGAAACATTGATTTCAATCACGCAAAACCCAGGGCCAGATTTGTCAAAGCATCTGTCTCAGACCTGCCCCTGGGCAAGGCACTCAAGACCCAGACCCGGTATGGAAAGTTTCTCTCTGGTTCGTTTACTTCCCCCAATCCGAATCGAAAAGATGCGCAGATCGTAACCTGGCAGGGACTGGAATACGAAGACTTTGTAAAGACCCTGACCGTGACCAACGGCTCCCTTGTGGCCAAAGACTGCATGATCAAGAACTCCTTCCTGAGCAAGGGACTGGTCAAAATAAACGACACCGTAAACTCCGTACTCAGCAAAGTGGGTGGAAACCAGCAGCGCTTTCCAGCGGTTCCCGCACTGACCAGGGCAAAGACCATCACCGGACGATACTCGGTGAAGAACGGCTTGATCCGTGTCAATGACCTGTATGTTCAGGGAACCAACATTCCAGATTACTACGCAGACGGAACGCTGAGCATTGACGGGAAGATAAACCTCAAATTATATTGCGCCGGAGACATCATTCGCCATTTCCCTGTCAAACTGATCGCCAATAGTCTTGTCAGCCGATTCACTTCTCCGGCAGCGACCCGAAAGTTCTCGAGTACTCTGAGCAAATCACTTCGGAAGAAATCAAGGGAGAAAAAGCTTTTCTTTGAACTAAAGGGAAGTGCATCTTCACCGTCAGTTAAAGCAGATAAGTTGTCTGCAGTGTTGCTCAAAGAGATCGGTAAAGCAGTGGGCCTTGCTGTCCTTGAAGATCAAAAAAGCAAGATCACGGACAAACTCGGAGATCAAGGCAAAAAAGTCATTAAGGATATTATCAAGAAAGATGACAAAAAAAATCTGGACATTGATAAGAAAAAGAAGGACATTGAAGATAAGGTAAACGACCTTTTCAAAAAACTCTTCTGATCTCAGCTACCACTTGTTCGGGCGTAATCCCGTTCAGACACTCCAGTCTGCATTTCGGATACACACACGAGGACTTACATCCCGGATCATGATCAAAGGCCAGGTGTTTTTCCGCGCTTCCCGGCGGGGTCCAGTTTCGCGCACGGGTCTTGCCGAAGATTCCGACTGTGGCTACATCCGCGGCAATGGCAAAGTGACGGATCGCGTTGTCGTTTCCCACATGCATCCAGGCCTGGTCAATCACAGCCCTGGTCCGCTGCAGTGTGTTGACATCGGCCTTTTCCAGAGGACTCTCCTTCATGGCAGAGATCACTGCATCCACAAAATGTTCTTCTCCCGGCCCCCAGAGGAAGAATATCTTTGCTCTGTATTCCTGAATCAGGAAATCATTGACCGCGGCAAAGGATTGAGCAGGCCACACCTTGTACGGCTGTCTGGAGACCGGGCTGCATGTTACCAGCCGGTCCTCCGGACCGATGCCCGCGTCTCTCATGAGCATTTGCGCAAAAGCGCGTGCCTCATCCGAAACCGGAAATGTCAGGCAATCGAATTGACCGGATATGCCAATGGCCTGCAGGAGATGAATATTGTCATCCGGCGAATAACTCGAGTCTGGAGAGGACGTGCCCCTGTGTGTGTATACAAGACGTCGTACCCGTTTATTAAATCCAATCCGGACCGTTGCTCCGGAAGCAAGGGCAATCAACGCTGTTGCAGGGTTGGCCATAAAGTCAACTACCATGTCAAACCCGGCCTTGCGGACCTTCCCAAGAAGACCGATCTTTCCCCAAAGGCTGATTCGCCCCGGCACCTGCCACACATGATTGACGTCGGGATTATCCCGGTAGATTTCCGCGGACACGCCCTGTGTCATAAAGGTGATCTGCGCCTGCGGATATGCTTTTCTCACCAGGGTCGTCGCCGGTGTGGTAAGCAGCACATCTCCGATACGCTTGAGCTGGATGAGGAGAATTTTCCTGGGTGTTTCCATACAGGTAATTATATATCATGTAGCATACGGATTGCGAGAAAAAAGTGCAGACCAACAAAAAAAGCCGGCGCGAAAACGCGCCGGCTTTTGGTTTTGCTTCTTTATCTCTACAGGAAGCTTACGGAGCTGTTGGGGCTTCCTTGATGACCGTGGTCGTTCCGGTTATGTTATTGGTAAAAACCAGATCACCGGTTATGGCATCAATCTCCGCCGTACCAATAGTGGAGTCATCCGCCGCGTTGGTTAACGTGGCACCGGTGCAGCCTGTTTCATCAAATGTGGCTGTACCGTTTACGGTCATGGAACCGCCATCATCCGTTTCAAAGGTAATGGAGAAGGTATAGGTTCCGCTGACAGTTGCGCCCTGCTGCGAAGCGGTCAGGCTCATGGAATCAATGGTGATGGTTCCGAATTCGCCGGAAAGCATAGCATCGACTCCGGTATAGGAAAACTCCGCGTTCACATCCGTGTTGGCTGTTGTCAACGCTTTCTTCGTAGTCTGAACCGTAGCGTCCATGGTATAGCCGGCAACAAACGTCTTATTGATATCCAGGGTCACCTGAAAATTAATGTCTGTCGAAGGCGTGACACCTTCCAGAGGCTGACCCGGGCCGTAATTGGCTGTATCCGTTACATCAACCATGATCACACTGTCATCACTATCCAGGTAAAAGACCAGCGTCACGGTCACATCTGTGCCAGCCATTGTCCATTCACCTGTATTGGAATCAAAAGTGAAACCAGGTATACCGGCCTGCAGAGGCTCATTTCCGCCAGAGGCTGCCTTGGAAGCCTTGGCTGAAAAACCGCTCAGATCCAGAGCTCCCTGCGTACCGGAAGCGGACATGGTATCCGCACCGGATGCGGATATTTTGACCACATCTTCAACGACAACACTGCCAACCTGCGGTCCGTCAATCGCAACCGTATCACCCGTGGCGCAGGTCAGCACCGTATATGTGCTGCTGGAAGACCGATCACCATAGTGGATGGCTCCCACAGCAAACAGGTATGTGCCGTTGGCTGGGATTTCAGAAGGAACCCATGCGGACTGATATGTGCCGGGTTCTTCCCAGTCCCACTCGAACGTATTGCCGGTATTGGTGCCTCCGCAATACAGCTCATAGGCATTGACGACCGGAACATTGGTTCCGCCCGTGTATTCCCAGGTCACTTCTGTGGTTTCTGAGAACGCACTGGTCTGTCCCGCAAGAGCTACACTGTTGTTGCTGATGTTTGCCACTGCATTTGGATAGGCCAGTGTTTCAGGAAGTGTCGCATGTTCGGTAATGACATTTCCGTCCGGA
The DNA here is from genome assembly GCA_964524955.1 of uncultured Planctomycetota bacterium. Taxonomy (GTDB): domain Bacteria; phylum Planctomycetota; class CAZGEP01; order CAZGEP01; family CAZGEP01; genus CAZGEP01. The sequence goes on from CAZGEP010000008.1 coordinate 48,167, forward strand.
TCGGTAACCGTAACCATATAGGTTCCGCCCGGAAAAGCCGTGGTTTGCGCATTCTGCGACGCATAACCACTCACCATTTCATAGCATCCTGGACATTCCGCATCTTCAGGAATGTTCGTGGTGTTTCCATCAGGGTCAGTCACCTCAACTGTACTGCCTGTCATCACACCGTCTATCTCAACCCATACAGCAAAAGGTGCATTGATGGGATCTGGTGCTGTAAATTCAGCTCCGTTGACATCGACGAACTGTTCATAACAGATACAGAAGAAAAATGAACTTCCGCCTCCGCCACCGGTGCTGCCTGGATTGAACGGATCCGTATCATCCGGATCCACTGTACTCGGCCATCCGTCCATATCAGCATCAACAATGCCGACCGTATCATCTGTGTCGTCACTGTCAACACCCTTGGGGAAACCGTCGTTATCACCGTCCAGATTACCATCCTGGATCGGGATATGCGGATTGCTGTCATCCGGATCCGGTCCGGGAACCAACCCGTCACCGTCCATATCATCGTACATTCCGCCACCATCACCGGGACCAGGCTGAAAACCAGAGGTGTCCGGAATTCCCTGCTCAAACGGTGTGTAGGCAAATTCAACAAATCCGGGTTCTTCTATCATGTCGTCATCCGGATTGGAATCATTGTAATCCTGGACATGTACAATCTTGAGCAGGAAGTAGTGGGGATCATCTCCCTTGCTCTTGACCAGGACCAGATCGTCTGCGGTAACACTCACACTCTGACTGAGCGTTCCGAGAACACTTGTTACTGCTGCGTCAAGGGTCAGGGTTGTATCCGCTTCCAGTGCACTGACAATGGAATCAAACTGAGTGGTTGTCAGCTTTTTGAGTCTGGCAGTACTAACGGTTGAAAGTGTATGGGTATCATCTCCCTGAAAGTGATCCGCGCCTTCTGTGTCAACATAAAAATCCACATTGTAGCGCAGGTCGGCCAGAGCAGCAGCATCCGCAATATAGCCCTGGTCAATCGGAGGTGACCAGGAACCGGTTTCCAGATCCACGTAATCACCGCTACACAGCGTCATGAACGGAACGCCGCCAAAGTCGCCTTCAACAGCTGCAATCATTCCGTCATTGCCGACCTTGGCAAAACCAATGTCCACAAAACCACCGTCCGGATCCATCCATCTCAGGACGAAGACATACATCTGACCGTCACCGTCTTTCATGACAAGGAGCCGACCGACATCGGTTGTGTTGGCTTCGGGATCTTCAAAGTTAACCGGATCCAGAACCAGCGGATCGGTTCCATAGAGCGATGTGTTGGTCGGATCAATGTCACCACCAGCAGTAGTGATGGCGTTCTGCATATTGACACCAACCAGGTCCATGAGACCGCGCCAGCCAAAGGCTTCGTCACCTGTTTCACCTTTAGACAATTCGGTGAAATCAAAGTAGGTGGCGTTGTTTCTGAATTCCAGCGCTGTGGTGCCGTCTGTCTGTGTCCGGAAAGCCAGGTCCATCTTACGACCGGCATTGGTATCATCCGGACCGAATGCATCGCCTACACTGAACTTGGACAGGTCTACACCGATAACGTTACCTTCCGGATCCTGGTCATCCAGCGGAAGGCCAAAGCCCGGGAAGTGCATGAAACCACCAACCGGAGGCAACAAGAATTTTTCTTCTCTGTCATACCAGCCGGTTTCACCATCCACCACTGCTTCGCCCCAGATACCGTTGTCGAAATCACCAACATCGTCTCCATCCGGATCCGGCAGGAACTCTGGCACATAAAACCACAATTCGGCTTTTTGAGAGTTGCCTTCAGCGTTCTGGAAGTCAATGATGACCACATAATCACCATTGGTATCAAGTGCGTCGTATGTGAAAATCGGGTACGTCTGCGTAGCATCAATCGTAGCTGCACCGACTTCCGAGGTAAAACCCGTTGTAGGATCTACAATTTCCTTGATGGTTACACTGTTCAAGGTCACAGCGCCGCCATCCGGACCCGCTACCTCAAAAGAGATATCTGCAGTGGCAAATCCGGTCATCCCCACATTCGGATCATACATTTCCTGCCACAGCTGAAACTGCCGGAAGTCTTCACTCGATAGATTTGTCAGACCGGCGGTCGCATCATCCACCAGAGTAAAGGCCGTGAGGTCCGGCTGGGATGCGTCTGTGACATCTTTGTATTTGTCTCCACTCGGACTCTGGCCGTCGAGAAGCTGTTCAAAGATGTTTTTCATCACTGTTTCTTCATTAATCACATACAGCCACTTCAGATTGTCAAACCGGGGCTCTACATACGTTGCATCCCCTTCAGTAATGGTCCGGAAGTAGCCTTTGGCAGTGTCAATCAGATACGACCGGTCCGTGTTATACATAATCTGAAGAAATACACCGCGAGGATTGAGCATGGTATCCTTGGTCAGGGTTGTACCATACCAGTCCTGCGGAATGGCTGCGATCAGAACCTTTTTGATCTTTTCAACCATCTTCGCGTATATCGGTGACACCGGAAGCTCTGTACTCATACCTTCGATCTCACTGTATTTTCCCTTGATAAAGTTCCGCACATCATCTGCGGAGGAAAGATTCTGAAAAATCGAGGCTTCCGGATCAAAACTCGTATTGTCATCTTCGGTTCCATCCTGCAGGTCTGCGCCAACAAAGGCCCGCCAGATCACGTCATGAATAACATCCTCACCTATCTCAATGAGTGAACTGTCCCGCGAAGCCATTTTGTTGGCATATTCAAGTGCAGTTACCGGAATGGTTCCGAGCATGGCGTTCAGAATATTGGTTGCGGTTACATCAGAACCGCCGTCTTCATCACTGAGATCCACGTCATCGCCGAAGATCGGACGTCCGTCCGGACCCTTGGTTACAGACTGGGTGCGCCACTTGAAGTTTTCCGCAATCACCTGGGCCACTTCCTGAAAACTGATGCGTTCAGCAGAACGAACCGTTGCCAGGGCCTTGATCAGGTTGTAGGGAAATACCGGATCATTATCTTCAGCCTGTTCCCACAGACGAAGCATAACATCCGCGGTCACGGTGCCGGCGGCAACCAGACTCAACTGGTCAGCCTGCGTGACCTGGGACGGATCTGTCACGGTATCTACGGTGTCAAAGAGTACGCTGGGATCAATCTTGATCAGACTGTCTGCAAAGCCGTCACCGCTGTCAATCACATCCGTGCCGGCATCCACGGCATCGGCCACAAATGATTTGGCTGCAGCAAACCCTTGAGCTGCCAGCAGCTCGGTCGCAGTCTGACCAGTGGCGGGCATGGCATGGTCAGAAACGAATCCAGGAGAAATCATGACAAAAAAGTTGCCCTGGCCATCGGCAACGCATGCGCCGAGAGAGCAGACAAAATTGATCATCTTTTTGACTGACATGGCCCGGGTGGCGGCATCCGTGAGATCCACCGCGTCCGAAGAAGCCATTTCATTCTCAAAACTGGAAACTGCAGCGTCCGTGAGCGCGGAATCCAGTGAACTGCCGACATCCGTACGGTCCGTGGTATCCGGTGCATCCGTTGTAAACTGCTCTTCGGAAATTCCAAAGCTGGTTTCGTCCAGGGTCATACTGGCTGTACCGGATTCAATCTCAGCTTCTGCTGTTTCAACTATATTTTTGACGACACTGGAAAGTTCGGCAAACTGATCCTCGGTCAGGGTAATGCCGAAATCATTGAATACACCCACGACCTTTTCAATGATCGCGTCCGTAAAGGGAGTGGTCTGAACCTGCTCGGTTGCATCCCTGTTTTCATCGCTCAAATCTTCCAGGCTTCGGACCGCTACATACTGACCGGGGGTAATCGGGCTTTCAAATTTGGCCCGGATGACCACAGGCTTGTTGGCGTATGTGCCCAGCTGCGTATCCGTAAATGTATACACACCGTTGGCATCAGCAGTCACCGTGACAATCGGATCACTGAAGTCCGTATCATCAATGGCAAAGACCTGAACAACCGCGCTGGGCACCGGCGCCAGGTCACTGGCTGTGGTTGCATCCATGCGCGCATAAACGACGCCGTCTGCACCGGCTTTGAAGCTCACCTTATTGTTTGCAGAAGGATACAGCACAGAACCGGACAAAAGGGCTGTGCCCTGATCTCCGCCGCCAGTGGTTGTTGAGCTGGAACTGCCGCTGCTGCTTCCGCCGCATCCCGCTGCCAGCATCAAAACCATACTGCATGCAAGCAGTCCTGTAAAACTTTTTTTCCAAAGTCTGGCCCATTTTTTCATAACAGACAATCCTCCCTAAAAAATAAAATGAGATAATGAACAGCTGCCGGAAAAAGAATTACACCAATACACCAGATAATTCTATTATTGAATGAGGTAAGTAAATAAGTTTAAATGATTTTTTTTCATAAAACCGATATAAATGGCGTTTTACCGGTCAGGTTTTCCCTTCCGGTTCAGGGAATATAGCACGTAAAACCACTTTGTCAACCCAAAAAAACTTTATGTGTGTTTTTTCACATCAGAATTGATGCATCGTTATGGTGTGTGCACATCAGCAGGTCAGTACGATTCTACTTTCCGTGCTCTTCAATATACTTTCCCGCTTCGATGGCGGCTCTGCAGCCGGTACCAGCGGCAGTAATTGCCTGGCGGAATCGATGGTCGACAACATCCCCGGCAGCATAGACACCGGCAACACTGGTATGTGTGTTGTCATCGGCAACGATGTATCCGTTTTCGTCCATGTCAACGATATCGGTAAAAATGCTGCTGTTGGGGGTATGTCCGATCGCCACGAAAAAACCGTCAACAGAAATATCCTCCGTAGTATCATCGGTTGTGCTTTTGAGGGTCAGAGCGTTCACTCCGAGTTTGTCACCTTTGATTTCATCCACGACCCGGTTCCACAGGATTTCAATCTTCTCGTTCTCCAGTGCCCGGTCCTGCATAATTTTCGATGCCCGAAGCGCATCTCTGCGATGAATAACATATACCTTCTTGGTAATATTGGACAGATAGAGGGCTTCCTCCATGGCAGAATCCCCACCGCCTACAATACCAACAACCCGGTCCTTAAAGAAAAAACCGTCACAGGTTGCACAGGTGGAAACGCCGCGGCCGTAAAAGTCATCTTCCCCGGTCACATGAAGCTTGCGTGGTGCCGACCCGGTGGCAATGATCAGGGTCCGGGCGCTGTAGGTATCTTTGGATGTTGTTACCTGATGGGCTTCGCCGGTGCGTACGGATTCAACAGTCTCTGTTTTGAATTCCGCTCCAAAACGCTCAGCCTGTTTTTCCAGATTAGAACAGAATTCCGGCCCCATGATCCCTTCGGGAAATCCGGGAAAATTTTCCAGCATAGTAGTGGTGGTCAGCTGACCGCCAGGCTGACCACCGGTAAGCACAAGGGTATTGTAGCCAGCTCTGCCAGTATAGATAGCTGCTGTGCAGCCGGCACACCCGGAGCCGATAACAATAATATCATGCATATTCAGTATCTCTGACGTGACGTGTACGGCATCAGGGCAAGAAACCGAGCCCGCTTAATGGCTTTTTTGGCAAGGCGCTGATGGCGCGCGCAATTACCAGAACGCTTTCTTGAATAAATCTTTCCCTGTGGTGTGCAGAGTTTCTGCAGGATATCAATATCTTTATAATCCGGCGCTTTGTGAGTTTCCGTGCAGAACCTGCATCTGTTTCTTTCAAAAATTTCCGAAGATCTTCTATTTCTGCTTCTACCGCGCATATTAAACCTTGTATCCAAAAAAAGTGATCGTATAATAAAAGGTCTTATTCTATGCATTGTTCTGTGAATTCAACAAAAAAATCTCCGACAAGGCAAAAATCATGGACATCAATATTGAACAGGTCGCTCTTCTGCAGCAGCAGGCAGTTGAAGACTGGCACTCCACCAATCCCCCAGAACGCAGTTCGAACGGACTGTTCACAACGATTCTTGAGCAGCACACCTACAACCTCAGACTCTGGCACGAAGAGGACAAGGCCAGGGATCCGCAGGCCAATGACCAGATCATTGCGGAGGTCAAACGCAGAATTGACAAGCTCAATCAGGCACGAAACGACTGGATCGAGAAAATTGATGAACAGATTGTTCAGAATCTTGAGGCCGGGGGAATCTCCCCGTCCGAAGACGTACCTCTGAACACGGAAACCCCGGGCTGCGCCATTGACCGGCTTTCCATCCTGAACCTGCGCATCTTTCACATGAAAGAGCAGGCGGAACGGAAGGATGCAGGCGAAGAACACACCGCATCGGTCAATCAGAAACTGGCCGTCCTCGACGAACAGCTGAAGGACCTGAAGTCCGCACTCTCTGCACTGATAAAGGATATCTGTTCAGGAAAGAGACGATTCCGCATTTACCGACAGTACAAAATGTATAATGATCCAACCATGAATCCGTGCATTTATGGAAAGAAACATAGTCGATAGCCTGCGGTCTACGGCCAATAGAAGAAAATGGAGGTTTGCGCTTCGCCGCTCCGTCTTGCAGCCAAAGCTCAGAAAAGGCAATCCGGCTCGCGTAAATCTTGCGTAGTAGCGTTAAGCCATCTACCACAGGCCATAGATTATCGACCGCAGTTTCCCCTACCGCTCAAAGACCCGGGCCAGTTTGAGGGATTCCAGTACATCCGTTACATGGTTAAAGGAGAGCACAATATTTTCCTCTGATGCGGATTTTCCAGTCTGGCTCCGGGAAATAAGCTTTTCTTTAACAAGCCCTTCCAGCTCCGCTTCCTTGACTTCCATACCGCCGACCGTCTTGTATTCTTCACAAAACGTCTCATAGCTGAAAACCTTCAGGCCTTCCGCATCCCTGCCGTTTTTCTCCGCATATTGAAAAAACACTTTGAGAAGCTCCTCCTGGCGTTCCGTAATATCCGGCAGTCGCCCCCGCCGCCAGTCACCGCGTGCATAGTCCGCGTAACTGATCAGCAGCTCGGGGTTGGGGACGCGAATTTTATTATTTCGAACAGTCATCAACTTCTTATGTACAAGCCGAATATAGATCGTCTCAATCACATCATAGTCAATATTCAGAATTTTGTGGATTTCATCCGTGGTATGTTCCTCATCCAGGTAAATGCCCTGAGCATCTTCTTTGGCATCTGCGGAAATCATATAGGCCAGCAATCGGGCAAGATTACTGGAAAAATCCCGGTTGGCCAAAGCCTTCAGCTTTTTATTGGTGGTGCGCAGCCGCTGGGTCACAATCTTCACGATCCGTGAAAGCCAGATGGGCATCTTCTCCACCTGTGCCATAAACTGCGTCCGGTTGATGCTGATCACACGGGTAATCCGTTTGCACCGCACCGTGGCGGACCGGGGACTGTTGTCAAAGAGCGCCATCTCCCCCACCACATTCCCCTCGCCGATCACCGCGATCTCACTCATCTCACCTTCCTTGTCCTTTTGATAAACACCGACTTCCCCGTGACGGATAATATAGAGTTCGTCTCCGGAATCGCCTTCAGTAAACAAGACATCCCCCTGCTGATACGTCCGCTCCGTATACTTATTCTGATTCCCCATTCACAGTTCTCCGTTGTATAGTGGTCTGAAAAAATCCTTCCTGCCTTCCAGCGCAGAATATATCACAAGAAAAACCAGAAGTCAAGCAATTTGATTCTGCAGAAATTCCAACCATAAATCCCTTGCACAACCTCTGAGCCGAGAGTACAATAAATCAAAAGACACGCTTCTATTTTACTGGATTGAAAAATGACCTGGACTGAAGCCATAGTTGAGATCGTTCATACACTGGCATGGCCGGCAGTGGTACTGCTGAGCATCTTTGCGCTTCGCAAACCGCTTACTCAACTGATTCCGCTGGCACGGAAGGTAACGTACAAAGATCTGGAAATTGAGTTCGGGCAGAAACTCAAGGCCGCGGCCGAGCAGGCTCGAGGCGCGTTTCCGGAAATAGACCAGGATGAACGATCCCGCCTGATCGCCTCAACTGAACACCTGCCCAATGCTGCCATCCTCGAAGCCTGGACTGCAGTGGAAACCGCAACCGAAAGACTGATCCGCTCCCGCAAGCCGGATGCAGACCTCAACAGTGATACCCGCTACAAGCTCATGGAAGAAATCCTGGTCGGTGAGGAGATCATTGACATCAAAAAAGGCAAGCTCTTTAACGAACTCCGCCAGCTTCGAAACAAAGTCGCGCACGCAGCCGATTTCCAGGTAGCCCAGTCCGAAGCCATTCAGTACATTGAGCTCTGCTTCAAACTCGCGGATCATTTCAATGCTTTGAAAACCGGTTAATTGATATCGAACAGTGTAAAGATTTGAGTCTTTGTTTGTGATTTTTATTTTGTATAATTGCATGCTAAGTAAGACGCCACTCTCAGAAGTCAAAACATGCCGCAAGAATAACGTAACCGTTTAT
>CAZGEP010000009.1:0-53188 GCA_964524955.1 uncultured Planctomycetota bacterium
AATATGTCAAAGACCAGAGCTGAAAGAGTCCGCGCCGAAGGCGCGATATGTTCAACAAGTTGTCCGGTCCGATACGGAAGGTATTGGAGTTGAAAAAACGAATTCCGAAACCTCCTCCCGGCTCTGTGAAGCTGTTTGTTCTGTCGGCTTCCATAAAAAAAGATGCTTGTCTTGAAGATTAAGCTGAAGCAGCCCCCGCGTATAATGAAATGAACCATATTCCGCTTTTATGGAATTGACATCCATTCGGTTTTTTGTCAGCAAATTCATGGCACCGGATACCGCGTAGTTGCCGTATTCGGCGTCATAGGGGCCTTTGATGATATTTATTCGACCGACACTCTCAGGAATCAGAAAATGCAAATCCAGGTATCCCTCGCCGTGAATCTGAGAGACCTGGTTCAGCGGAATACCGTCGATAAATCCCGCGAAATCCTGACCGTGTTCGCAGTCAAATCCTCTGAGAAAAATATGATGCGCCTTGGCGCCCCCTGTATGCTGTGAAATATGAATTCCGGGCATAACCCGTAACAAATCTGACGGAGTCTGCATGGGAAAGCAGATAAAATCTTTCTGGCGAAACGTCAGATCGGAAGAGGAGGTTACAGGGGTGTCCTGACGAACTACGATCTCGGGCAGTTTATATTCATCTGTTACAGCTTCATGGCCGGATTCCGGGTTATCCAGGGATTTTTTATGGCCCGTAAACATTTGATTCGACTGAGCCAAGGCGATTTGTTTAGCCGGAAAAGACCATAGAAAGGCTGCCAGCAATCCGGTAAGGATGAGTATTCTCAATCGAGAGCTTGCCACGTTTTCCATAAAAGTAACACCGAGGCTCAAAAAAATTTTCTCGTCCGCGAGCTTCCTCCTTTGTCATGCTACGGATCTAAATTACGTGCTACGATCATTTATTATACAGTCACATATTTTTTTTCAAATTCTTTTTTTTTCTGTGTTCCGATTTTCTGTTGCTTTTTTTGGGTGTGTTACTAAACTTAAATTTGTAATACCGTATGCCTTTTTATTTTTTTGGAGGAAATGAGTATGAGAAAAACTGGAATTTTTTTTATATGCTTTGTAAGCTGTATTGCTGTCTGCGCCCATTTTCAGGTGCTTTTACCTTCATCCTGCATCATTACAGCAGAAGGAGATAAGAAAATCAGTCTGGATATCCAGTTCACCCACCCCATGGAGCAGGGACCGGTCATGCAAATGGGCAAACCCGTGCAGTTCGGGGTTCTGGCGAACGGAAAGAAAAAAGACCTGCGCGCATCTCTCAAGGAAAAGATTCTTGGTAAAAAGAGAGCGTATTCAGCCTCCTATACAGTGAAGCGTCCGGGGGATCACATTTTCTACATTGAACCGGCCGCTTACTGGGAACCTGCAGAAGGCAAGATGATCATCCACTACACCAAAGTAGTTGTCAACGCGCTGGGTATGGAAAAAGGATGGGATAAGCAGGTGGGCTTTCCTGTGGAGATCCAGCCCCTGGTCCGCCCGTACGGACTCTGGACACACAACACCTTTCGCGGCATTGTCATGCGCAACAATAAACCGGTTCCCTTTGCTGAAGTGGAGGTGGAATACTTCAACAAGGGCGGAAAGGTCAAGATCCCGTCATCCCCCTTTGTCACCCAGGTGATCAAGGCAGACAAAAACGGTGTCTTCACCTACGCGATGCCCCGGGAGGGATGGTGGGGATTCGCCGCTCTGGTGGACGGAGATGAACAGATGAAAAACCCGGATGGAAAAGATGTGGATGTAGAGCTGGGTGCTCTGATCTGGGTCCAGGTCCGGGACATGAAGTAAATGGAGTTCTGCCAACCATGCATATAGCCGAAGGCGGAATTATTACTGTCGGAGTGACCGCAGCCGGATGGGCAATCACCGGATGCGGAGTTGTGCCGGGAATGCGACGTCTGAGCGATGAGAACATCCCGACCGCTGCGGTCATCGGCGCCGGGTTCTTCGCCATCTCACTGATCCATATTCCGGTTCCTCCGTCCAGCGTTCACCTCGTACTCAACGGACTGGCCGGCATCATTCTGGGCTGGACCGTTTTTCCGGTTATTCTGGTGGGCCTGCTGCTCCAGGCCATTTTTTTCAATATTGGCGGACTGACCGTGCTTGGGGTAAACACAGCCACCATGGCACTCCCGGCACTCTTCTGTCACTACATTTTTCGTATCTTCAGGCAGCACCCGTCCAATGCGGTCTGGTATGCAGGCGGCTTTCTCTGCGGCAGCCTGGCCATTCTGATGAGCGCAGCCCTGGTCTTTATCTTTCTCTTTGCCAGCCGGTCAGAAAACCTGGCAACTGCAACCGTATTCATTGCCGGACACGCCTGGGTCATGATTATTGAAGGCTTTGTAACTGCGGCGGCAGTTCTCTTTCTGAAAAAAGTACGTCCTGAACTCTTTCAGCTCAACCTCAGGGGGACCGAAGAATGAATCACCGTACCTCCCGATGGCTATTCAGCCTGCTTATTGCTCTCTTTCTGCTGCTCGCAGAAATGCATGCCCACAAAATCAATATATTCGCAGCCGTCGAAGGAGAACACATCCGGGGAATGGTCTATTTCCAGAGCGGTGCAAAGGCTAAAGACGTTACCGTAAAACTGCTGAATCAGGCATCAGAAGAAATATCCCGTCAGCAGACCGATGATCAGGGCCGGTTTTCTTTTAAGACAGACCCGGCGGCCCGGAGTGTTCGCGTCACAACCGGTGACGGCCACTCAGCCGCATACCCGCTGACACCAAAAAAATCCACAGCATCGCCAACCGACACACCAGAGCATTCCGCAACCAGCCAGGACAATCTGGAAACGCAGGTCCGAAAGGCGATTCAGGAGGAAATCCGTCCACTTCGCGAACAACTATTCAACTACGAACAAAAAATCCGCTTCCATGATATCCTCGCAGGCATCGGCTTTATCCTGGGACTGGCAGGTATGGCAATCCTGATCAAACACCGGAAACAACCCTAAGGCAGCCACAAATGGTTTGCAACACCTATCTGAGCGGAAACAGCATCCTTCACAGAACCGATCCCAGGCTGCGAATTCTCTTCTGCGCTGTGTTCTGCATCACTGTTTCGATGATCAACACCTTTTCCGCAGCGGTCACAGCCATATCGTTTTCCATGCTCAGTGCCACTGCGGCACGCATCTCCCCGCGGATTCTTCTTCGGCGGTTAATGCCCGTCAACCTGTTTTTTCTGCTTCTGGCAGCCATATTGCCCTTTTCATTTCAGGGAGAAGCACTCTTTTCCATGGGGCCACTGAACTACACCCTGCAGGGATTCCGCCTGTTCATGCTGGTGGCACTCAAGGGGAACGCAGTTATTCTGTCGATCATCGTCTATATCGGTACCATGGACATTATCGTATTCGGCCATGGTCTGTCGCATCTGAAGGTTCCGGAAAAATTCATTCATCTCTTTCTCTTTACGGTCCGGTACATTGACGTACTTTACCGTGAAATTCAGCGTCTACTCCGCTCAGCAAAGGCTCGGGCCTTTCAGCCGCGTATAAACATCCATACCTTTCGAATCATTGGAAACATTGCAGGCATGCTGCTGGTCCGAAGCCTGGAACGGTCCGCACGAATCGTCCGTTCCATGAAATGCCGCGGATTTGACGGAACCTTCTATCTGCTGGATCACTTTACATTCACGTCCGCAGACTGGATTCGGGCCGCAATTCTGAGCGGTTGTGTGGCTGCCATCATACTCACGGAGGTTCTCAGTGTCTGATCTCCTGCTTCGGCTTACCGATATCTCTTTTGCCTACCCCGATCAGGAACCAGTGCTCCGCAACCTGAGCCTTTCTGTTCAGACAACAGACCGGATTGGCATCCAGGGAGCCAATGGCAGCGGAAAGACCACGCTGCTCCATCTAATGGTCGGGCTGATCCGGCCGCAGGCCGGAAACATTTGGGCCTTTGGAAAAGAGGCTGTCTGCGAAAAAGACTTTGTGGAGGTACGCAAACGCATCGGTCTTTTATTTCAGGACCCCGAAGATCAACTCTTCTGCCCGACCGTGGAAGAAGACATTGCATTCGGCCTGTTCAATCTGGGCAAGACCCGGGCGGAGGTACGAACCCTTGTCCTGCAGACCATTGAACGCTTCGGACTGCAGGGGCTGGAGCACCGGGTAACACATAGGCTCTCCGGCGGAGAAAAGAAACTCGTCTCCCTGGCCGGAGTCATGGCCATGGAGCCGGACATCCTTCTTCTGGATGAGCCGGTTGCCGGTCTGGACAACGAAACACGAGCCATGATCCTCTCCATGCTCAAAGACATGAACCAGACCATGGTCGTCATCTCCCACACCCCGGATGTGCTTGAGGAACTGACATCCAGCGTCTGCCGGCTTGACCACGGCTGTCTGAAGAATACGGAGTAAGAAAAAAAACTGTCCCCATTTTCAGCCTCAGTACGTATACTAAGAGAAAAACACCTCTCAAGGAGAATACTGTGAACCGGACAGTCCTGTTTCTTATTGCCGTAACCGCCATCGCGGTCACCCTCATCTGTATCGTTACCATCGGGAATTTTCCTCAACGCACCGCAGATCCGGATTCATCCGGAGGTCCTGACCGCAAGAGGACTTCCGAGCAGCGCCTCAAGATGTATGCCGGTGCCGGGTTGCGCAAAGCGGTACAAGCACTGGAAGCAGCGTTTGAGAAACAAAGCGGTATTCAACTGGAGGTGGATTACGCGGGAAGCGGCATTGCCATCTCCCGTGCCCGGGAAGACAAGGCCGCGGATCTGTTCATGCCCGGAGATGTCTGGTACGTGGACCGGCTCCATGAACTCACCGGAAATGTAGTTGAAAAAACACCGGTCTCGTATTTTATCCCTGTCATTATTGTGCACAAGGGCAATCCCAAAAATATTATTGGACTCAAGGATTTTCTGCGTACAGATGTTACATCCGCCATGGGAAATCCCGATGCCTGTCAGATCGGACGGTTGATGAAAAAGATCTTCAAGAAAAACAATCTGGACTATACGAAGATGACTCCCAAACTCTCGCTGACCGTGAACGAACTCGGCGTCTGGGTTAAAATGAAGAACGTGGACATGTCCGTGGTCTGGGACGCGATCGCGGAAAACATCAAGGACAGCACAGATAAAATCATGATCCCGCCCGAGAAGAACATTATCTCCCGCGTGGTGATCGGCACACTCAAAACAAGCAGAAATCCACAAGCGGCTCAGAAATTTGTCCGCTTTCTCCAGGGTAAGGAAGCCCGCCGAATCCTGAGTGAGAAAGGGTATACTGTGGACCTTCCGGATGGATACGGCAAACGCGAGTAACCGCACCTTTCAGGACAGAAGCTCATCATCCTCGAAGGTTCCGCTTTCCGGGGACGGCACTCTCAGATACACGGCCTCGCCTCCCGGATCCGTAAACGGAGTCAATGTCAGGTCCACATCCGGCGGAACCAGTGGGTAGCAGGTATGCGCGCGCCATGCCTTGATTCGACAGACCCTTTCTCCGGGTACAACCGTCTGATCCGGAAACGGCCCCTGCAGAGAGCCTGGATCCATGACCAGTTCATGCAGATCCCGGGCACTGAGCCCGGGATGGCGCTCCCGGTTGACACAGAAAACCAGCGGACCCATCATAACCGCCGCGCGACCGGCCTGCGCCTGCCGCCCGCGAATCAGGCGAAGCGGCATGTCCAGCCGTACATGGATCCGGTCGCCGGATTGCCACTGGCGGTCAATGGAAAACCATCCGTTCTCCGGACATTCGATCTTTTCAAGCGGTCCGTCATTCACCCCAAATACTGCGGACCGACACCATCGGGGGATGCGCAGATTCAGGGCAAAGGCCTTCGGCTTCTGCGGACAGACCGTAATGACGCAATCCGGCGCATAGGGATACCGGGTATCCATCTGAATAGAAACCGGCACAGAATGAATCTCTGTCTGCACCGAACACGCTGCAAACAGATTGACAAACAGCTGATTCTGGCCCGAATAAAGAATCATTCGAGGCAGTTCTGCCACGATCCTCCGATAATTATTCGGACAGCAGTAGGTATCGCCCTGGTGGTAGGCGCGCGGTCCTTCCAGGGGCGTATAATAGCGGATACGGCGCCCGTCCGGAGACTGAGCTCCAAAGAGGGCATTGAACAGGATCCGCTCCATCAGGTCTCCATACTGCGCGTCTCAGGTTTCTATCATCAGCCGGTCAAGCAGCCGAATCAGATACGCTGTGGCGCAGGTCTCCCCCAGTGCTGCCAGCCCTTCCTGGGTATCATGCCAGCATTCATACTCACTGACATGGCCGGTAATCATCATGCCGTTACCATGCAGCATAAAATCAAGCGCCCGCTGCGCGGGTGTCATTAACTGCGGTGCAGGCGTATGGGCCGCAAGCATGCGCTGGGCCACGCAGCGGCAGAGATAATCACAGGCATGGCCTTTAATACCCGTCCAGCGGCCCGTCACAATCGGACGATCCCACTCTGTCAGTCCCATAAACTCGGCGGCAAATGAGCGGTACCGTTCATCGCCGGTCTGTTCAAAGAGTGCGAGCATCCCGTTTTCCACTTCCAGCGTGGTCATGACATATGGCACGGGCACAACATCCGGATCCGCCTGCCACTGCCGGATCATCCAGTCGGCCAGGCCGCGCGCTGCACTCAGAGCGGCTTCCGATCCTGCGTACTGATACTCGCTGACCAGCCCGTAAATCAGCAGGCCGGTCTCATGTGCATCCCAGATTCCGCTCAACCGGTGTCCAGGCGCAAACATACCGATATACCCGTCCGGTTCACGGCTGTTCAGGATCGGATCCAGAATTTGCTGATTCAGAAATAATCTCTACCGATTGTAGCCGGGGCACTCCCGGTTTTCAATGTATTTTTCATCTTGCAGTTGCGAACCTGAGCAGTACAATAGAACGATCAAACAAACCAAATTGAGGATGTCAGAACAATGAAGATCCGAACGCTCCTGACCCGTATGACGTACAGCCTGCTCACGGTTCTGTTGCTTTTTTTGGTTTCCTGCGACAACAGTCCTCAGACAAATGCCGCAGGAAACGGCAGGGAAGACAGCTCCAGGACCGAACAGGCAGACCGTGCAGCTACAACAGAACCTGCGGGTTTTATCAAAGCACCGAATGTAGCCGGGCAGTTCTATCCATCGACCCCGAGCAAACTCCGGGACATGATCCGTTCCTTTCTGGACAAGGCAGAGCCGAAGAAATCAAACGGGAACATCCGCGGCATTATCGCGCCGCATGCCGGGTACATCTATTCCGGTCCAGTGGCTGCGTGGGCGTATAAGAGCGTCTCCTCTCTGAAACCCTCCACAGTCATTCTGCTATCGCCTTCTCATACCATGCGGTTCAAGGGAGCTGCGCTTCTGGAAGCCGATGCCTACAGAACACCGCTGGGAAAAGTTACCATCGACCTGGCCCTGGTCCGGAAACTGGCCACGGAAAAAAGCTGGCTCACGCTCAGCAGAAAACCCTTTGAACGGGAACACGCACTGGAAGTTCACCTGCCCTTTTTACAATTCATTTTTGGAAGTAAATTCAAACTTGTGCCCATTATCATCGGGGAGCAGACCCCGGCATTTGCCAGACAATTTTCCGCACTGCTGGAATATGTGGATGTGGATTCCACGCTGATTGTGGCCAGCACGGACATGTCGCATTATTTCAGCAGAGAACGAGCCCAGGCAATGGATTCAAAAACCCTCCAGCTGATTGAGAAACTGGACTCGCAGGGCCTCTTTCAGTCCTGCGTAAAAAAAGACTCCCAGCTCTGCGGTATGGGCCCGGTTCTCTGCCTTATGGAAATGGCCCGTCGCTTTTCCAGCCCCTCGGCCCGGATACTCCGCTATGCGGATTCCGGCCATGCATCCGGGGATACAAAACGTGTTGTTGGTTACTGCAGTGTACTCTTAACCGGAGGAAAACTCATGCCCCCAGAAGAACATAATGACGCGGCAGCTCTGCTGTCTGCAGAAGACAAAAAGAATCTGCTCACCCTGGCCCGGCAGTCTATCACGACCTGGCTGAACACTCGGAAATATCCGGATTTTACTCCGCAGTCCGATATTATGAAGAAAGAACTGGCTGTATTTGTGACTCTGCATAAAAAAGGAAGTCTTCGCGGATGTATCGGTCATATGGAACCTCGCTTTCCGCTCTATGACGCAGTCCGGCGTATGGCGGTTCAGTCCGCGACTGGTGACCCGCGCTTTCCCGATGTTCGAAGCCAGGAACTGGATGAAATAGATATTGAAATCTCAGTTCTGACTCCCATGGAAAAGGTCAATGATGTGAAGCAAGATATCCGCATTGGCAGAGACGGACTGCTGCTTCGGGCCGGACGATACCAGGGCGTCTTTCTACCGCAGGTGCCTGTTGAACAGAAGTGGAACCTGGATGAATACCTGTCCAATCTATCCCGAAAGGCAGGCATGTTTGACGGCAATGGTTGGAAAAAAGGGACGCTGTACACGTTTCAGGCCATTGTATTCGGAGAGAAGGAGTAACCCTCTAGGATCACCAGAACGGATCGGAGAACAATGGAAAAGAAGATACTGCTGATCGACGATGATTCCGGAATGCGCAACATGCTTCGGGTCTATCTGGAAAAGAAAGGATACAGCGTTACCACAGCTGACAACGGCGAAAACGGTATTGACTGCATCAATGCTGAAGTCTTTCCGATTATCATCACCGATCTCAAGATGCCGGGCAAAGACGGGATTGAAGTTCTCAAGGCTGCCCGAAAGAAGAACCGCAAGATTAAAGTTGTGATCATCACGGCATATGCTTCAGTGGAGACCGCGGTCAAGGCACTCAAACTCGGTGCATCGGAATACGTGGTCAAGCCGTTTCAGGATCTTGAGCGCGACGTGGGACGTATTATTGACCGGCTTTACCGAGGAATGATTCTTTTCATTGAGAATCAAAAACTAATCAGCGACCTTCAGCAGCGGCAGAAACAGATTGACCAGCAGCTGGAAATGGCTATGCATATTCAGCGGAGCCTGCTGCCCCTGAATCCCCAAATCGAAGGCCTGGACATCGGGATATTCAGAAATGTGCATGAACAGATCAGTGGTGATTTTTTTGACCTGATTCCCTACGGCGAAAATTCCTATGGATTTACCATCGGCAAGGTTCTCGGAAGAGACGTACCGGCTGCCCTGCTCATGTCCGCTATTTTTGGCACTGCACGCTCGATTCTGCGCGACCGGATTATGCCTGAAGAATTCTTTGACATCGCCAACACTGCAGTATACAACATACTCTCCAAGGGGTACGGTAATTTTGTTTCTCTGCTTTACGGCCTGCTTGACGTGGACAGCCGAACGTTGTACGCAGCATCTGCAGGCAAGATGCGTGTGATGCTCTTTCGAGAAAACAACCAGGAATACCAGGCCAGCATCCTGAACACTACCGGGAACTTTCTCGGACGATTCAAAGACACTTCATTCTCACAGCAGGAAGTGAAAATCCGGCGTTTTGACCGGATCGTACTGGTAACCAACCAGGTGTTTGAGCTGAAGAACCCCAATGACGAACAATTCGGTCTGGAACGCACAGAGCACTTTTTTCTGCGTCAGCAGGGGGTGTCCCCGCAGCGGGCAGCCAGTGAGTTCGGCGAACGGCTCATGGCACACGCAGCCGAAGGCGAAAGTCTGGATTTGAGCGCCCTGGTCATTGACATTCGCTGACATCGTTTACCACCACATTGTTGTGTTAATAAAACTCGGAAATTTTAGTCACCTGCCCCGGCAACAGGTTTTAAATGAAAAAGGGAAAAGAATATTCGACAGGATGAACAGGATATAATAGACGATCAATTCTGTTTTTTTCTAAACCGGTTGTAGAGCCTGTTTCCCAGTCGTGACCCAAAAAAGAACGTGCGGAAGATCAACCATACCGCACCTCTGCGGCGGGCCGGGAAACGATACAGCCGAAATGGATCGGCCTCCGGAACGTTCAAACCCTTTTCCAGAGTAAATGCAACACGGACATTGTCTTCTTTAAGAATTCGGGCTGCGGTCTGAGACCAGGTTCCCCAGGGATAGGCAAATGTCTGCACATCCACGTCCAGGTGTTCACGAAGGAAATCATTTCCACGAACAATCTCAGCACAGATTCGATCCTGTGCCTCTGCCGGACTCTCCCATCTCCCGGCAGACTTCTGGTGCCGCAACGAGTGGTAATAGTCTGTGTATCGTTTGCGAATATCCGTCAATTTCCGGTTGGTTTCCCAGAAATCTGCCATGGCTGTGCAGAGTGCCGGATCCGGTATAAAGGCAGGACCGGAGATGGCAGAGGCGTGTTGAAAGACCGGAAACCCGGACCTGAAGTTCTTTCCGTAGATCGCATGCGGATACCAGGGCGAGGATTCGCCGGCGATTTCCGGATCCTCACTGCTGCAGAAGATCGGCAAATGGGAAAAGGTGTGGCCGCCCAGTGTTACCAGGGAGTCCTGCTGAAGTTCCCTGAGATGCTCCAGGGAAAGAAAGCCTTTACGCACCTTGAACATTTCCAGGTCGTGAATATCGGTCATATCGCCGGACGTATCGAGCAGAGCGGGGATGGGAAAAAGCAGACTCGGAATGTTCATCTTTCGGAGAATCGGATACGCATACAGGCAAAAGTCTGCTGACGCATCGTCAAAGGTGATCAGAAACGGTTTGCCTCTGAGCCGCATTTTCCCCCGGATGTGCGCCACGGCGTCTTCGGCCCGGACTGGCCGAAATCCCAGCGCCCGGACGTACTGAAGCTGTTTTGTAAAGAGTTCCGGTGTGATCGAGCTGATGGGTGATATTTTGTGATAGCAGATCACAGGAATGGAACGAAATGCGTTGTTTTCCGATGCATTCATGAAAGCAGCTCGCTGTACAGGGCCATGTATTGATCCGCCATTTGATTGATACCATGCTCCAGTGCTTCGGTCCGGGCTGCCGCAGCAGCCGCGGTTCGCCTGTTCGGATTGCTGAGTTCGGTAATGGCTGCGGCAAGACTCTCCGCGTCCAGTCGGGAGAGAACAGTACCGCCTTGGCGGATCACTTCAGCTGCACCGTTGAACTCAGTGGTAATCACGGGCAGGCCGCAGGCCATGGCCTCCAGACAGACATTGGACATGGCATCATGCCGCGTTGGGTGGATCAGGATGTCTGCGCTCTGGTAGGCCTCGCGCATATCCGCAGCACGCGACCGGCAGGTGATCCGCAGGCCAAGACCGTGCTTGTCTATGATTTCATTCTCCGCCGGACCGGGCTCCTGGCCGATGGCCAGTATTTTCAGATTCGGGATTTCCCGGCTCGCACGGGCCGCGGCTTCGGCCAGCACATCAAAGCCTTTGAGCATGAAGTTATTCGACACAAAGAGCAGGGTAACATCCGGATGGTCCTGCGGTTCTCCGGGACAAAAGAATTCCGTATCCACCCCGTTGTATATAACCGAAGTCTTGTACCCGAACTCCGGGTACGCCTCATCAAACAGGGTTCGGGCAAAATGAGAATTCAGCACCACCCGGGCACAGTGTGTTACTATTTTTTTCTCCACGGCCAGCTCTGTAAAGGTGGACGGGTTGAGCATACTCAGCCCCATGCGCCGTACAAACGCACGGTTCGTTCCGCTGGGCGGGCGAAAAATATCCAGAGGAAACGACTTTCCAAATCCCTGACAGATTCCGTCCGGCAGGGATTTGAGTACATGTTTAACATGAAAGTAAAAGGTCAGCAGATTCGTGGTTTTTGACAGCTTGAAGGACGAAACCGGAAAGATGCGTATCTTTTCCCGGGCTGCCTCCGGAAAGAGCTTGTAAATGTCCTCTGCCGGAGTTGACTTGAGTCGGGTAATCAGATTGATGCGGATATCATGCCGGCAGAGCCCTCGCATCAGGTTGCGGGCAAACCGCTCGGCACCTCCGCTCTTGTCAATCCTGGCTGTAATCAGGTTCAGGTTCATGACTCACTGTCTTTCGTTTTCATCTTCGGACACCTGCCCGGCAGCATGTGACCGGGATTCAGGCTTTTTCGAATGCACTCTTCTTCGGAAAGCGCTTTTGAAGCAGAGCATGCATTGCCCTGACATCCTGTTTCGGCGCACTGACTCCGTCATTCACACACAGAGTTACCGGCTTAAAGAGACAAATTCGAAGAAGTTTCCATTTAAAGTTCCGGTCACCGGATGTGGTGCCGACATGCCGAATCCGACCGCAGAGAAAATCCAGCACCCGGGCCCAGCTGTTGATAATTCGTAAATCCGCCTGCTCCGTGGCCAGCGCAACGTAGGAGTAAAGAGACGGAAGAATGATCGTATCCGACCGACTGCGAAACACTGACCGAAGATTGGCTTCAATGACCTCCGGAAAGATCTCCCACAGTTGATCAAGAATCGACCGCTTGATCGGACGCGGGTAATGACGCACCTTGATCGGAAGCCTGAAGTCATATTTCTCCAGAGCCAGGCGGCGGGCCCGGGCATCTCCGACGCTGTGCATGGAAACATTCTCCAGTGTTTCCTCAAGAAGAATCCGCTGCTTACGTCGACTGATTTGATCCGCCCAGATCTGCGGTCGTCCCTCCGGACTGAAGTAGTCGGCGGGCGTAACCTTGCGGCCCAGAATGAAATCATCATTTAAGCTGATAAAGCATTCCGAAAGGTCCGGTATCCGGTGGATGCACATCTCAATCGGTGTGCTGCTGAAAACCGGCAGGTCCGCAGTGTCCGGGAAAATCTCCGTATGGTCGATGATTCGGACCCGGTCCGTATCAATCCACTCCGGTCTCTGACGATCTGTAACCAGATAGACATTCCGGATCCAGGGAGCGTATCGCTCCACAGATCGCAGAGAATACCGAAGCTCCTGATTGTCCCGAAACCGGTTGTCCGAAGCCGCGTTCGATTGAACCGGTTTTTCATGGCTGCGGAGTTGACGAAGCCGTCTGTTCTTCCGGTCAAGCCACGCAGGATCACTTCCATCCACCCAGGTATAGACCGCGTCAATGGGATTCATTTATCATTCTCATGCATAAACTGACCTCGGCAATTTATTTCTGCTGCCGTCTTTGAGCCGAAACAGAATCCGGCAGCCAGCCAAACACCTGTCCGTGAAAAAACTGAATCATGTTTCCTGCAGCAAACCAACTCATTGTACTTTCATTTCCAGGTCAATGCAAGGTGAAAAGTAACATCAACGGTTTTTCAAGGAACATGCTTTTCAGGCAACGCCTAATGAATTTGCGCCTTGAAGACACTGCACGTGAATATATAATAGATCCGGCAATTAACAATTAAAATCCATATGAAATATATTCGCTATCGTAATCGGCTGTTTCTGATTTCTTAAAGGACGATACCGATAGCGATTACGACTGTGAGAATATTTCAGATGAATAATTCGTTCATTTAACTGCGGGGGCTGGTACTGAAAGTCATGGTACTGCGACTGCAAGGAGAAACGATTCATGGAAACCGGCATACTTGATATTCTGGAAAAGGCGCTTGAACACAATGCGTCTGATGTTCTCTTAACTGCACACACGCCGCCGGTGCTTCGCATCAATGGTGAACTGCGGCCTTTTGAGCGCGGTGAACTTGCGCCCAAGCAGATCCGCGAGCTGGTCTATAAAATTCTGACCAACGAGGAGGTCGTGGAGTTTGAACGCGAAAAGGAACTGGACTTTTCCGTGTCTCTGGCCGGCAAATACCGTTTCCGGGGCAACCTCTTTCTGCAGCGGGGAAGTATGGGTGCTTCCTTCCGGCTGATTCCGGGCCGGATTCCCTCCTTTGATGAGCTGGGCCTGCCGCCCATTCTCAAAGAGATCAGTCTGATGCAAAAAGGGCTCATTCTCATCTCAGGCCCTACCGGTCACGGTAAATCCACCACCCAGGCCGCAATCGTGGATTATATAAATCATCATCAGCGGCGTCACATTATTACGATTGAAAACCCGGTCGAGTTTGTACACAAGAATAAAAAAAGTTTCATCGAACAGCGGGAAGTCGGGTTTGATACCAACTCTTTTGCCAGTGCCCTGCGCCACGTACTGCGTCAGGATCCGGATGTGATCCAGATCGGTGAGATCCGGGACCTGGAGTCTATTGCCACCGCCCTGACCGCGGCCGAAACCGGACACCTGGTGATCACCACGCTCCACACCAATGACGCAGCACAGAGCATGGATCGGATCATGGATGTCTTTCCACCGCACCAGCAGGGCCAGATCAAGATTCAGCTCTCCTTTACGCTTCTGGCCGTTATTTCCCAGATGCTGCTTCCGGCAAAGGACAGCGGTGAACGGGTCCTGGCCACGGAAGTCATGCGCAACACGTCTGCGGTTGCCAACCTGATTCGTGAAGGAAAGACGCATCAGCTCAAAGGCGTGATGGAAACCCAGTCCGGAATCGGTATGCACACGCTTGAGAGTTCGATCAAGAAGTTGTATCAGAAGGGCATCATCAGCCGAAAGGAAGCGCTTGCGCATATTCCGGAGTCGCACCTGGAGTAGACGCTGCCGGAGCACCCGTCCGCTCATACACAAAAATCAATCCGGAGTTCTTTTTCCATTCAATGACACGTGCGGGGATTGCGTTTGTTCTTTTTCCCGCAGTATACGGTGAAAACCCCTGAAAACGGATGGTTTATCGGCCGATATTATACTTTTTTTCCGAAAGGGTAGATCATGAAGAAATCTGTCTGTCATTACAGCTTTCACCGTACGTGGAAGGAAGAAAACTGGGACTGCCGCAAACTCTGCGAAGAAGTGAAGAGCGCAGGCGCGGATGCGGTTGATTTTCACGCCGGACTGGTGGGCTCGACAGAAACCGCAGTCGCAGATATCAAAGCAGGTCTTGAGGCAACCGGTCTTGAGATTTCAGGTGTTTCCATGTCCAACAACTTCAACCAGACAGACGCGGAAGAGCTCCGCAAACAGGTTGACACGGTAAAGGCATGGCTTCCGGTTGCAGCTGAAGTGGGCTCTCCGGTTTCCCGTATTTTTGGGGGACATATCAGAGACCGCAGCAATCCTGCGGAAATCACTGAAGCACTTGACAGAATCATTCCGGCGATTGAAGACGTTCTTCGGGAAGCAGAAAAGCATGGAATCGTTCTTGCACTGGAAAATCACGGAGGATTGCCCTGTACCGGTGCAGAGCAGGTACAGGTGATAGAAAAACTCAACTCTCCGTACCTTCGTGCGACTATTGATGTGGGGAACTACATGCAGGTCGGACAGGAAGGCCACGAAGGAACAGCCGTTGCCGCCAAGTATGCATCCTATGTGCACTTTAAAGATAACAAGAAAAATGATGATGGTTCCCACAGTGCCTGTACCGTCGGCAAAGGTGATGTGGATCACCTCCGTTGCCTCCAGTTGCTCAATGAAGCCGGATTCAACGGATACGTGGCCCTTGAATACGAAGGCCTGGATGAAGAACGCAAAGGCGTTTCTGAAAGCCTTGCCTTTATGAACAGCGTCATGGAGGGCTTCTAGAGAACGATGGCAGTGCCCAAGTATATCCGGCTCAGAGACGAACTTCTTACACGCATCCGCTCCGGCGAATATACGCCCGGAGACCGGCTGCCGACCCGCGAAGCCCTGATCCGGGAATACAAGGTCACCCGAACCACTGTCAATCGATCCATTGAAGAACTGGTCCGGTCCGGCTTGCTCACCTGTTCACGCCGGACCGGCACCTTTGTTACAGACACCCTGCCTGCGGTTCGCGCTGTCGTGGTCTCCGGCAATCCGGGCACGTCACCGGATCCTCATGCGCGCAACATTGATTTGACGGCCCTCTACAACAGCCTGATTGCCGGGACCGACGGTCTCCGAATCACCTTTGTCTCTCCCGGTGATGTATCGAGGAACCTTCAACCGCTCAACGGGTATGATGCCGTCCTGTGGATTCAGCCGGATGACACGGATATGGATCGGTTCAAGGCCCTGGGCAGTAAAGTGATTATCACCAACCGGTATCCCGACAGCGTCAACTTCATTTCCACTAACCACCGCGAAGCCATCCGGGAAGCCACCGAACACTACATCCGGGTAAGCGGACCGGACAGCCAGATTTACTTTGCGGGTTTTCATTCTTCGGGATTTGTTGCAGAAGAACGGAAACAGGGGTTTGTGGACGCCTGTGAAATCCACAACCGTTTTTACCGGCTGATTCAGCTCAAGCGGGACTTTGAATCCGATCTCGCTACCCTGATGAAACTTCCCCTGCACAGCGATACCCCCACAGTTATGATCTCCAGTTCATCCATCCTGACCGGAATCGTGCTTACAATGATGCGAAAGAAAAAACTGGAATACGGAAAGACCTTTTATTACTGCGACTTTGACAATCCGGATGCCGGGCAGATTCACGGCATTCCCGTATCCACCATTCTTCAGGATTACCAGGCCATGGGCACCGAATCCCTGGCCGCGCTGAAGACTGTTCACACCCGACCGGTCCGAAAGTTCATTCCCTACCGCATCCGAGACCTGATTGAATAAATGCTGATCGCCCGCCATTTTTCTGTTGACGGATGTTTGCCATGCGATTACAATCCTTCTCAGTAACCACAACCCGGCGGAATCACTATGGAACGAAACGATCTCATCTCTCTGCTCAAACTCAATAACGTAAAAGGTGTGGGCTTCATCACCTACCAGAGCCTGATGGAGTATTTCGGACGCGTGAGCGCTATTGAACGGGCATCTGCGGAGCAGCTTCGGAAAGTTCACGGCGTAGGTCCCAAGACCGCGGAAGCCATCAAAACCGGGATGGCCGCCTTTGATGCAGAGCGGGAACTGGACGAAGCGGAACAGATGGGTGTTACGGTCCTGGGAATTCACAGCAGCGGGTACCCGGCCAACCTCAAGTCCACCTATGACCCGCCCCTTATCCTGTATGTCAAAGGCAGGCTTACAGAAAGGGACAACATCGGGTTTGCAGTGGTTGGATCCCGCCGGGCCACCACGTACGGCAAGATTCAGGCCGAACGCATCTCCCGGCAGCTCTCTTCCATGGGCATGACCGTTGTCAGCGGGCTGGCGCGCGGCATTGACACGGCCGCGCACAAAGGTGCACTGGCCGGCGGCGGACGCACTATCGCAGTACTCGGCTGCGGGTTGCCGGAGATCTATCCGCGGGACAACACAGAGCTGGCTGCCCAAATCGAGGAAAAGGGCGCTCTGATCAGTGAGTTCGCCCTGCATACCCCGCCTGACCGCAAGACCTTTCCGCGCAGGAACCGGATCATCTCCGGCCTGTCCATGGGCATCCTTGTTGTGGAATCAGCACGCCACGGCGGTGCCATGATCACGGCCATGCAGGCCATGGAGCAGGGCAGGGATGTCTTCGCGGTTCCCGGGCAGGTCAGCTGTTCGCTGAGCCAGGGACCGCACCGCCTGATCCGCGACGGCGCAACCCTTGTGGAGAGCGTGGACGACATTCTTGCGGAATACTCCCAGCTGAGCGAACACCTGGACCATTCGGCAGAGGAAGAGGGGTTTACCATCCGCCGGGATACCCTGGATTTCCGCGAACTGGCAATCCTGGACATTGTCTCCGACACACCGGTAAACATTGATGATATCATTCAGAAGGCAGACCTGCCGCCCTTTGAGGTAAGCGCAGCCCTGACCAAGATGGAAATCAAACACCTGATCAAACGCCTGCCCGGCAGGTATTTTCAGAAGAACGAGCGGATCCGCGTTGAAGCGGATCCGCAAGTGGCTGCGAATCAGAAAGAGGAGGATACATGAAGGCAACGACCATTGCCCTGATCGGATGCGGTACCATGGGAAAGGGAATCGCTCAGCTGATCGCGGAAAAGGGAAACCCTTTGCTTCTTTTTGACATCCATCCGGATGCCGCTGCTGCCGCGGCCGAGGCTGCCGGCAAGACAGGTGATCATACCCGGATCACACCGGTCCGGAGCCTGAACGATATTTCACCGGCGGACATCGTGATTGAAGCGGCCACCGAACAGCTCCCGGACAAGACCCGGCTGCTTGCGCAGGCGGAAGATGCGGTTTCAGAATACGCAGTCATCGCAACAAATACGTCTGCAATACCCATTTCGGATTTGAGCTCAGCGCTGAAGAATCCCGGTCGGTTTATTGGATTTCATTTCATGAACCCGCCGGTCAAGATGAAACTGGTGGAAATCATTGCGGGCAGAGACACATCCGAACAGACCCGCACGCTGGCCCTTGAGCTGGCCGCACACCTGGGCAAGAAGGGAATTGTTGTCCGGGACAGACCCGGATTTGTGGTCAACCGCATTCTCATGCCCATGATCAATGAGGCCATCTTTGCCCTGGAAGAAGGGGCGGCAACGCCGGCAGAGATCGATGCCTGCATGCGCATGGGCGGCGGGCAGCCCATGGGGCCGCTGCGGCTTGCGGAATTCATCGGTCTGGATATCTGCCTGAGCAACCTGAAGACCCTGTATGAGAAGACCGGCGCAGAACGCTTCCAGCCAGCCCCCCTGCTTGAAGCCATGGTCAGGAGCAACTTCCTGGGCGTTAAAACCGGCAGGGGTTTTAATCAGTATATCACGAAAGACAGTGATTGAAGCCGGTTGCTGTCTGTTGGCTTGTCATCGCAAAAAGACAGGATACGCATGCAGTCATTGTCCGGATATTGCAGTTGTAAGAAGGCCGATCGGTCCGGACGCCGGTTCTGACCACTTTCCGCTGATTATGGATGTTGTGGTTAAGCTACAGTAAAGAGTCAAGAGTAAAAACTTCAGTACTATCGTATGTTTCCTTCCAAGGCAGATCAGCTGGGTGCCTCCGGAAATTTCACTCCTTTCTTGTCACTCTTCACTGTAGTCATCACACACTGCCTGAAAAGGTTTTTCTGTACGCACCGGGCGGCATGCCAAACTGATTGCGGAAGGCCTTGGAGAATTGCGCCGGGTTGCCCAGATTCAGATCATGGGCAATGCCTTTGATTGGGTCCGGGGTCCGGCAGAGGCGATCCGCAGCCGCGCGCAGTCGGGCGCGCAGCAGGTATTGATGGGGGGCCATGCCTGTGTGCTCACTGAAACACTTTCGGAAATGACTGGCAGACAGCCCCATGCTGCGGGCCAGCCGTCGAAAACAGAATTCTCTGCCTGGTTCCAGGTGAATCTGCGAGCAGATGCGTTCCAGCTCTGATGTGTACCGGGATTCGGACGGCAGGCCAGCGGCTTCTTCTGCAGCGTGAAGCAGGATCTGCTCCAGGTAGATTACGGCCCGGGCATTGTCAATCCGGGGGGAAAGCAGGGTGTGGTGGATCGCGGTAAAGAGGCCGCGAAAGAGATCCACGCGCCGCACCGGAAGAAAGGCATGTTCGGATAGACGGTAAAATCCTCTGCTGTGGACCCGACGGGCACGCGGGCCTCGGTAGAGAAAGAAGTAGTGCTCCCACCCCATGTCATCCACAGAACCGTAATTGTAGATATTTCCCGGCTCCTGCCAGCGGATCATGGGTGTGTCCAGCAGGTGCTGATCTTCCGGTTCCCGCTGAAAATACATGGTTCCCGAGGCAATAAGCTCCACGGAATAATTCTGTGGAGAGCGTTTGATGAGATGCCCCCGGTAGTTTTTGTAAATACCGGAAGTCACGGGTTCAATGTCGCCGAAGTAATCAAAAATGATCATAATTGACAACAATAAATGCGGTTTTGACAATAGAAAAAACTGTTTGAAGCCTTGACAAAAGCGTATTATAGCATATATTTCACATATGACAAGAACTTTAAATAATTATTAATGACAATTAAAAAATTGATCAAGATATAAGCGAGACGCTATATAAAATCATAAGAGAGGTGTTTTATGAAGAGTTTGGTTCAAAGAAACAAGGCGTTTCTGGAGAACATGTATCGCAGAGGAGAGGTGAAGAGACATGGATTTATCTGTCTGCCGGAATTGATCTCCGGGCATGAGCATCCGGATTATTTTTATACTACATCGGATAAACCGGTAGAAAACTGGATTCCTCATGCCGTGGAAAACTATACCCGCCAGTGCAGGATGCTGGAAGCTGTTGAGGATGATGCAATTCCCTGTGCGCGAATTACCACCGGAACTCATATCTATGCCGCAGCGTTCGGCTGTGATGTCAACTGCTATCCGGACTGTCCGCCGTGTGCGCTTCCGAGGGTGAAGAATGCGGCCGAGGCAGATCAGCTGGAAAAACCGGATATCTGGAAATCGCCCACACTGTACCGGCTCTTTGAAGGCGCCCGTTTGCTGCAGAAGGAGCTGGGCCCGGATGTTTTTCTGGGACCGCCGGATATGCAGAGCGGTTTTGATACAGCCGCACTGGTCTGGGACAAAACAGGTTTCATGTGCGCCATGGCGGATCCGGAGGAAAAGGAAGCGGTCAAACGGCTGGTTGGCAAATGCGCGGCTCTTTACAAGGAGTTTCTGCTCGCATTCCGAAAGGAGTTTCCCAATTGTGTGCCGTCGCACTGTCCGCCGGTCTGGTGTCCGCCGGACATGGCGCCGTGGCTGTCCAATGATGAATGCGGGACCATGAGCACGGAAATGTTTGAGGAGTTCTGCCTGCCGGAGTTGATTGATCTTGCCGAGACCTTTGGCGGTCTGGGCATGCACTGCTGCGCGAACGCGGATCACCAGCTGGAAAGTTTTAAGAAAATTCCCGGGTTTTACGCCTTTAACCGTGTGGCACCGGGCCAGCACTATGAGCCACTTCTCAAGACATACATCGAACCCGGCGCACCGGTCTTTGTGCTGGCATGGGTTTCGGATGAAAAGATAGAAAAATTGATCAGGGAGGCAAACGAACATACGCGATTTATCTTCGTCAGAATGGGTGTTGAGGTGGACGAAGCACGTGCATGGCTGGATGGGATAACTGCAGTCGATAGTCTTTAGTCGATGGCTTACAGATACTGAGCGATGAGCTGTAATCGGTATCGCTATCGTCGGTTTTCAGGTAAAGAAAAAACGAGAAACGATAGCGATGCCGATACCGATTGCGAGATGTTGTGTAATGTCAATAACAATACAGTCAATTATTGAGCAAAGCGAGTAAATCATGATTACACGACCGAAACTGCCGGATCTTTGTCTGAACGGGATCTGGGATTTTAAGAGCGATACGGATGATGAGTGGACCCGGATACGGGTGCCGGGCGCGTATACAGGGGTGCGCAAGGGGTGGGGCGGCAGTCAATGGGACTGCTTTGACTATCCCCGCGCGTGGGAGGACACGGGCGGCATGTATCGCAGAACATTTACGGTGCCCGAATACATGCGGGGACATGACATCCAATTTGTCTGTAATGCCTGCGCGCATCACTCCGAGATCTATGTCAACAACATACGTGTTGGAGAGTGGCATGACGGGTATACGCCCATGCATTTTTCCATTACAGCCGCGCTCACCCGGGGAGAGAACCTGCTTGAGGTACGTGTGAGCGGGCAGAAGAACGATCTCTTTGACGACTACGGCACGTATCGCCGCGGTATGTGGCAGGACTGCTTTCTGCGAGCCTGTCCGGAGGTTTGCGTGCAAGACAATCTCTTTATCATTCCGTCACACTCTCGGTCCGAACTCCGGTGCGAGATCCCGGTTCGCAATCAGAGCGGCAGGCAGCAGGCATTTTCCATCTACTGCCGGATCACGGAAACAGATGGAACGGAGACCGGACACTTCCGGATCGAGGACCTGAGTCTGGATGGCGGACGTCAGGATGTCTTTGCCGCAGTCCATGACTGGCCGGACGCCCACTGCTGGTTTCCCCATGATCCGTACCTCTACGATCTGATCATTGAGATATGCACCCCGGACGGCTGTGTGATCGACCGGTGCAGAGAACGGTTCGGATTCCGGGAGATTACATGGAAGGGACCGCACCTTTTTATTAACGGTCGCGAGCTGTTTCTGCGGGGCCACGGAGGCCATTATCTGGGTGATATCCAGGGAACGCGCTCGTACATGGAGGCCTGGCTGGGCAAGATGAAAGAGATGGGCATCAATTTCATGCGCCTCCATGACAGCCCCAAGCACGCTGAACTCTATGACGTTGCCGATGAGCTGGGCATGATGCTTGAGTCCGAGGCCGTCTGTCACTTCAAGGTGCCGGAGGATGAATCCGTCTGGAAGGAGCATCTCAAGCGGCTGGTCATGCATCACCGCAACCACCCGTCCGTGATCCTCTGGAGCGTGTCCAATGAACTGCGCTGGCGCGGGGGCGGAGAAAAGCCTGAGATGATCGAGTGGGTTCGGAATTTTGATACGACGCGCCCGGTATTTGCATCGGACTTCAGCCTGAAGTCCAGACACGGCGATGTGGTCGGGCATCACTATGACCCTGAAAGCGTCTTTGACGACTGGAAGAAATTCGGACCGGACAAGCCCATGATCTGGGATGAGCTCGGCTGGGTGTGGCCGCACGACCGTCCGCTGGATAACGGCACATCCGGTTATGAAGTCCAGGCTCAGGATTATGCCACCGGATTATGGCACGACGGATTCAAGCAGATTTACAAGGACCTCTCTCACGCACACGACGGCCGGAGCTGGAACGGAGAGCTGCACCGGGTCAATGGGTACTGCATCTGGGACTTTATCTATGTCTTTTTCCGGTGGCAGCCGACTCAAAATAACCAGGTGCTCCGGCTGGAGCAGGAGGATGTGTCAGGACCGGGGATCCGGCACAGACATATCCGGTCGGTTGCGTCACCCGTCAATATCTGGGATCCCTCCCTGCCTGTGCTCGAACCCAATCCCGGGTATTACCTCTTTGAAAAATTTCTGAAACCGGTTCGGTTCTTTGATTCCAATACAAGCCGGTCTTTTTTCAGCCAGAGTCAGTACGCTGTAACCAGCCGTCTCTTCTACGATGACACGCGTCCGGCAGACCGGATTACCTGTCGGGTGGAGACACTGGACGGCAGCACATGTACAGAACAGCATATGGATGTATCGCTCCGGCCCGGACAGATCATGGATTGCCTGGAAACAGTTTTTGATCTGCCGGAGACCGACCGGCCCAGTCAGGTCCGGCTGGTGCGGGAGTTTTCAGATCAAAGATCACCCGGATACAGAGATGAACGCGATGGTACGCTCTTTCCACAACGAATTCAATCAGCCATCCCTGTCTTTGTCCGGGACGGGGATGCATCACTGAGCAGCGCACTCATCAGAATGGGGGGGACTGTTGTGTCCTCTGCTCAGGAGTCGGATGTGGCTGTCTGCAAAGGTGAACAACACCTTGAGGACCGCGAAATACAACAATACATCAGGCAGGGCGGCCGTGTAATTATTCTCTGTGCAGAGGATGAAGCAGAGAATGGTATCGCGGATTCACCCATGATTCCCCTGAATGGTCCGGACCATCGCCTGCTTGACAAACTGGGTCAGGAACATTTCACCTTCCTGCAGACAGGCTCTGCAGCTCCCATGTTGTACCCGCCTGAAACGAAAAACACCCGCACAGTTATCTCCGGCAACCGTGACGGACAGGGAGCCGTGCTGTACGAACTCTTTTCAGGAAACGGTCTGGCTGTGGTTACATCCCTGGATGTTCTCAATGTCGAGGAACCGGCCCTGCGCTGGCTGTTCAACAACATGCTGCAGTATGCCGCAGAGTATAAACCGGTCTGTTCAAAGAGAACAATGCTGCTGGGCGGTGAATGCATGAGCCGCTATTTCAGTGACCTCGGACTTGAGTATCAGGAAGCGGATCTGTCGCAGCTGAAATCCTGTGGAACACTGCTCCTGGACGCAGGCTCGACAACCGCAATGACTCAGGCGTTGAAGAATCAGTCAGAGATCAGGGATTTTGTCAACAGCGGCGGAACCGTACTGGCATGCGGAACAGATAACGAAAAGATCCAGTCCCTGAGAGACATCTGCAGGCTGGACCTGCGACTGACCGATCCCTTTCTTGGAGAACGCACGCACTGTATCAAGGCGCCGGTCAGCTGGACCCGTTCAGACACACCGGTCCGGATGGCGGAATACTATCAGGGCGTTCTGGTGCCCCAGCCCTTTGAGCCCAATTACGATCCCCTGCTCAGCGGCCTGGTCAACCGGGACCTGGACTGGGGCGGCGCCGAGATGTTCACCCGGGGTATTGAGCTTTCAGGCATGGATCCGGTTCGGGGCACTGCGCCGTATTCCATCCTGATCAGCAACTGGCACATTGACTGGAGCAAGCCGGCCTGGGGTGGGGAATACATTCACGCGGGCAAGGATGAGCGTCGGGCAGACTGGTTTGTCAACCGCGATCCAGTATTGCTTGGAGTCCGAAGCGGCCGGGGCCGTTATCTCTTCTGTCAACTGAATTTCTCGGCAGGTGGTGAAAAGGGACAGCGGGCAGCACGGCAGCTGATGACCAACCTCAAATGCAGTCTGAATGAACCCGCCGCCTTTGCCCCGGATGAGCAGACCTTTGATTTGACCGCGTACCGGAGGCAGATCAAACGGCTGCAAGAACACGCCCGCAGTCTGCCTGCGGCAAAACGCAAATATTACGGAACGCCCGAGCATCTGCAAACCGCGCAACCCAATACAGTGATTCAAAAGCCGCGCGTCATGCTGATCGGAGACGACCTTATGCTCCGGTTGTTTCCGTACATCCAGGAGGAGCTCTGGGAAACGCATCAGGCCGAAAAACGGTTTTGTATGGAATCACCAACCACACACGAGCTTCTGGATCGGATGCAGCAGGCTGGCGATCTTTCCGGGATACCCCTCTTTCAGCTGGGCGTTGGCATCGAAGACCTGCGTCTGGACAACAACGGAACGTGTTGTGTTTCTGTAGACGATTTTTCCAGGAACTTGGAGAATCTTGTCTGTATACTGGCCAAGACCGATGCCAAGCTTTATTGGAATACAATAATCCCGCTGCCCGCAGGTGTGCCGGATTTCAAACCCGGAACTGAAGACGAATACAACAGGGCTGCGCAGCAGATCATGGACCGCTGCGGGGTCTACACCTTTGACCTGAATCGAATGGTCAGGGAAACCTTTCCCGGATTTCTGGTTCAGGATTCCCTGACGTTTTCTGACGAACAGATTGCGGAAATGGCCCGTCAGACCGCATCGGCCATTGCCTTTTTCGGCGCGCAGTAGAGGGTGACTGCAGTAACGAGTGATGGGTTAAGAGAAAAGAATTGGCGGATAAAAAAACGAAAAAAGATACCGATGGGTAACAAATGGATATTTCAGCAGCGCTGGTTATTCAGCATACGGAACAGATAACAGAAACAGGAGCAGGATATGAGAGACTTTATTGGAATGGAAGATTTTATTGATGAGGAATATGCCCGAAGAACGGATCATCGGTTTCACGCGCTGGGCTGTAAACTGTCACCGGATTTCGGCCGGGCCCGAAGAGAAGCCGCAGCCGAAAGCGCCCGTATGAAGCGCAAGCAGCCGTGGGCCACGCAGACCGATATCGCCTGGACGATTTGCCTGTACCGGGCTGGCTGCATTTCACAGGAAAAGGCAGCAGTGGTTCTGGCAGCGCTGGACAGGGTACGGGATGTGGAAGAAGGGGTCTCGGGCGAGGAGCGCGTGGTGAAAGTACTGGACGGAGATATGGACACCGCCAGTATTGTCAATTACGGTCGGACGCTCCAGGAGCCCATGTACCGCATGAAGCTGCGCGACAAGCTGATGGACGTGATGGATGATCTGATTGAGTTGATCCAGATGACCCACCGCATGGCCATGGACAATCTGGAAACCGTAATGGTCGGCCATACGCACATGAATCACGGCCAGCCCATTACGTATGCACACTACCTGGTGGCAACCTTTGACGGACTCTACCGAAGTCTGGAGCAGCTGGAACTCGCCTACCGTTTTACCAATGTGAATTCCGGCGGATGCGGTTCGTGTTCAGGCACGACCTGGCCTGTGGACCGGGAACTCATGGCCGATCTGCTCGGTCTGGACGGGGTCATGGAACCCACCTATGACTGTGAAGCGGCCCAGGATCACTCTCTGGCCATTATGTTCGGCCTGTCCAACCTGGCGGTCCATCTCAGCCGCTACGGACGCAACCAGTATATCTGGGCCTTTGACGAATTTGACATGTTCCGCACGCATCCCTCCATGTGCGGCATGAGTTCTTTCATGCCTCAGAAGTGCGATCCCTGCTCCATGTTTGAATGGGTCGGCATTTGTTCCGCGGATGTGCTGGGTGAAATGGTACGGGGCGTAATGTCCATGAAGGGAGAAGCGCACGCGGATGTACAGCCCGCGTTCCAGATGCCCTTTGTGGCTGCCGAATGCATGGTACGGGCCCAGGCCTGTATCGGCACCTACCATGATTTGCTCAAGCACACCCTGCCGCAGAAAAACCGCATGCTCAAGATCGTACGTGCCGGGTACAGCTGCGCCACAGAAGTGGCCTCGTACCTGATCCAGGAAAAGGGATACGGCGGGCGGCTCTCGCACAGCATCGTGGCAAGCATGGTACGCATGGCACGGCAAAAGGGGCTGAAGAGTTTTGAATGTACGGGTGAGCTTCTGGACGAGGCAGCAGAATACCTGAGTGTTGCGAAACCCGGACTGGAAACAGCCCTGGTCCGTAAACTGCTGGATCCCGAAGAGTTTATCCGAACACACAGCCATCTGGGCGGAACTGCCCCTGAAGAGAACAAACGTCTTCTGGATAAACGCGCCACCGTTATGGCAGATGCCCTGGAGCGGCAGCAGAATCGCCGCACCCGTGTAGAGGATGCACTCAAAGAACTGGACCGGATATCAAAGGAAATTCAAACATGACATCACGGGAAATTGTCAGACGCTGCATTGAATTCAGAGACCCGCCGCGTATTGCCATGCATTTCCGGACCGATCCGGTCGAGGGCCGCGTCTGGGACGAGAGCGACTTTGCCGGGGTTTCCGTTCGTGTGGATCCACGTTTTCAGCGCAAACCCGGACAGATGGAGTGGGTCAATGAATGGGGAGTGACCCGAAGAACAATCAATACCGGCCTGGGAGAAGCCGTGGCCTTTCCCCTGGCCGAGGGATGGCACAAACTGGATACGTATGCGTTTCCGGATTTTAACGCGGAGAGCCGGTACGCAGGAGTGGCTGAATCCGTGGCCGAACATCATGCTGCGGGCAAGTATGTTTACGGTGCCGTGCCCAGCCTGATGCTTCTTCCCGTATCGCTTCGGGGCATGGAAAACTGGTTCATGGACAATGCTGCGGAGCAGGAAAATCTCTGTCGGCTGCTTGACCGGATTATGGAGACGCGCCGCATTATCATTAAGCGTTTTGCACAGATCGGCGTGGATGGAGTGATTACCTATGATGACATGGGCACCGGCGACCGGTGCCTGGTCAGCCCGGAGACCTTTCGGGAAATTTATTTTCCCCGATACAAAGAGACGTGCGACCAGCTCCATAAACACGAGATGCACTTTATCCACCACTGCTGCGGTCAGGTCTCGGAGTACATGGATATGTTTGTAGAGGCCGGGTGTGATGTGCTGCAGCTGGATCAGCCCACTCTCATGGGCATTGACTGGCTGGGGGAGAACTATGGCGGAAAACTCTGCTTCTGGAACTGCGTGGATATCCAGACAACTATGGGATCCGGCGATCTGGAAGCCATTGACGCTGAAGCCCGTCACCAGGTCTGGAGACTGGGAAATTTCAGGGGCGGTTTTATGGTCAAGGCGTATCAGCAGCCTGAGGACATTGGAATCACTGCAAAACAGCTTGACCGTCAGTACCACGCGTTCAAACGCGTTGCATCGTATCCGCTCCAGGTGCTGCATTCGAAAGAGTGATGGTATTTCAGGTCGTTGTCGCTATCGGATGTTTCTGACTTTTAGAAAACGATATCGATACTGATAGCGATACCGATTCAGTATTGTTCCGCTTTAGAGGGATGTTTCAGGAGTGCTGCGGCTGAGTTCCTTTGACAGAACAAAACAGGAAATCGCGGTATGATCCGCTTCGCTGAGGTCTGTGAATTCCAGACTGATTTCAAATCCATGCTCTTTGTTTTGGCAGCGCGTGACTGCGGCATGGACGGAGACAGCGATGCCTTCCAGGTTCAGATTCAGCTCCAGAGCCGTTTGTTCGGGAATTGCTGTGGGGCAGAGAACAGACATGCCGCCTGCGGAAAGATCCCTGGCTGTAAGCTGCGGTGGTTGAATCGCAGCGGTTTTATCCGTGGCTGTTGGGATGATCCGGACCGATTCAATGATGTTATCCACATCGGCGCGCAGATGTTTTCTTCTCTGAATTCGTGCGCCGGTCTTCGGGATGTTTACACTGATTACGGTTATGTTGTTTTCTGTTATGGTATTCAGGACCGTGACCGGGGCGCCAAAGAAGAACCCTTTTCGTTCACAGAGCAACAGCAGCCGGGAAACGCCGCTGCATACGGCAAGCGTCCGGTCGTGCGTGCACGGAGGAGTCATGGTAAGCGTTTGCGGCGCGGTGCGGAGTATGGTGCTGGTATAGATCTGGTTTTCCGGATCCCAGGTGTAGTTGACCTGCCGGATAATACGGACCTCTGTTTGCGCACCCAGGTAAGGAAAGGTTTTATTTTCTGCGGCTCGCTGGATATCAAGTCCGGCGGCCTGTGATGTGTTCGGAAAATCAGGATTGCGGCGAACCAGCTCTTTATATGCAGCAGATCCCTCGGGCCGGGAATTCAACCGGATCAGACATGACGCTATATTGGCAAGCACCCTTGGATGAACCGGCTTTACCGTCATTGCCTGCTGAAATGTTTGCAGGGCATCAAACCATTTCTGCATCTCAAAAAGCAGGGCTCCCTTGTTGGTCAGGGCAGGGACATGAGCAGGATTTTCCGAAAGAAAGGATGCATATTCCTGGAGCGAAGCGGCTGTATCGCCGCACGTGTAGTACTGCCGGGCGCTCAGATCAATCAGCCGGAAATCGTTTCTGAGTGTTGCCGGCGCTGCGTTCAAGTGTTTACGGGCCGATGTCGCATCACCGGATGCACTCAAATCCTGAATGGTCCGGATGGCGTGCTCCGGGTCTTTCCAGTTTATATCCATCATTTTTTCGGCTCCCAAAACGGTTTTACAACAGTGCATCCCGAATCAGTGAATCAAAGGTCTGTTCGTCATCAAAGAGACTGTCAAGCTCACGGGCCTGTTTCTTTGTCGATTCCAGGTTCTGCCTGAATGTACGGGTCTGATATTCCTCATATGCCTTGCGGACTTCCGGCAGGTTTACCGCAATATCATCCAGCGGCATATTGGCGATAATCGGGCAGAGAACATCCGGCGGTATTGTTGTTAATGCGGAATTGAGTTCAATAATCGTGCTTTCAATAATGTAATTCATTTTATCCAGCATGTCTCGGATTTCAGGCACCATTTCTCTGAATTCCCGCAGCAGATTCCGCAACGGAAGATATCCCTCGTTGATCAGACGATTATGATCCGCTTTGCCGGATGCCATTCGGGTACAGAGGTAGCTGTGAAGAGCGGTCTGCGCCAGGTCAAAAAGTATTTTCGGCTGGAAGTCTGTCTGTTCGTTTATCCGGGTGCAGGCCTGGTGCGGCAGCAGGTAATTCCGGTGGTGCAGAAGCTCTACAGCAACGCCGGGATCCATAATGCGTGCACAGCCCTCGGGCTGCGAACAATCGGTAAACTCCCAGTGCAGGATCGCCCGGCCGTCAATCCCATCCTCAACGAGGATCATGCATGACGGGTAAGTGAAAAATTCGGAATGGACCGCGGGTTCGGTATTTGTAAAAAAAATATCTTCTTCACACTGTGCGACCAGCCCGTAATAGGATTGTTCGATGGTGATCGGGTTATAGCGCGCGATCTGTTTGCGCACGACCTCGGCCTTGTCCGGATCCAGAAAGAGTTCCCTGGCCTGTTTCAGATTTTCCAGGTAGGTCTTCAGTACCGAGCTGACCTCTTGCAGATCCTCCTGCTCCATGAGTTCATTCAGAGTGGGAAGCTTTTTTTCCGGAGATGCTTCATATGCATTTTTCACCCGGCGGATCAGCTCTGCTTCCCGGACCAGCCGGACCGGATCAGGTAAAATCATTTCACTTGAGCTCCAGAGTTACGAATATTTTTTTCGCCACTTCATTGGCAGTGCGCGTCCATTCATGCAAACGGTCCGGGTGGCCGGTCTGGGTCTTTTTTGTGTAGTACATACACGTATTGTACTTTCAGTTTGCAGACAATTCAAGATGAAATTTTATCTGAAATTAACACAGCATTTATTGAACCTTAATTAGTCTGCATATATTACACAGAGCAAAATCAGGTGTTATGGCATACTGTGAAATACACATCGACCAGGATTTCATTTCCGGAGAGGAGGTGATTTTTTTAATAGTCTTTAAAAAATGAGGCCTTGTGTACAGGGATGATGTTGCCCGGAAGAATTCTTCCGGGCGGGTACAGGTAAAGAAATGAGCGAAGGATTTTATTATTGGAGATTCATATTATGGAGCGAAATAATTTCGCGATACGCAGTCTGATACTCTGCGCAGTATGCGCGGTCGCGTTCGTACTCTGCGGATGTGACGGAGGTTCTACAAAGGTGATTATGCCTGAACCGAACGGTTCAGGCGCAAGCAGTACCGGTGACGGTGGTTTGCAGGACACCACATCCGGTTCCACATCCGTGAGTGTCACCACTCCGGATATCAATATTACTACGCCTCCCAATGAAACAGATGTTGAAGTCAATACCGGAGATACAGCTTCAGATTCCACCGAATACTCGGGACCGGAAGCCAAGTATGTGATCCTGGTGATCGGCGACGGCATGCAGCTGGAACATGAAATCGCTGCCAGCCAGTACTTGACCGGCTATCCGGACGCCCTCTCTTTTCACCGGTTTCCCTACCAGTCCTACATGACCACATGGGATGAAACCACCTATGGCCGGTATGCCTGGCAGCGCGGTGAAGAGGAATACAATGAGAGTTCTTTTATGCCCGGCCTGGCCTACGATGTCTTCTCTGGCGGACCGGCACCGTATCCGATCGTACCGGATCTGGACAGCACAGACGACTACTTTCTCCAGAGAGCGGTCTGTTACGGTGAGACTGACCTGGATCTGGATGATTACTATGTGGACGGAAATACAGATAATTTTCCCAGGTTTTCAGACAACACGGATTCCGCTTACCCCTACTACGGTGGTGTGAGCAGCAGCCTGTACAAACTGAAGTTCTACATGTGCACGGACTCGGCAGCCGCCGGCACAGCCATGGCTACCGGGAAAAAAGTGGAAGCCGGAAACATCAGCTGGAAGTCCGCTGGAAGAGACGGCTTTTTCTGGGGTAAATCCGAATACGACAATGACCCCAACAACGCCCAGATCAAAACCATCTGCGAAATGGTCCGGGATGAAAAGGGCGCCTTTTTCGGCACCGTTTCCTCGGTTCCCTACAACCACGCCACACCCGCAACGTTCATCTCCCACAACCCCGACCGGAACAACTACTACTCCGGCCGCAGAAGCTGGTATGACGGCCAGGGGCTGTGCGAAGACATTTTCTACAACGTCAGACCCGATGTTGTGATCGGCGGCGGCGCCCCCACCCTCCAGGCCACAGCTCCCACGTTTTCCAGCGGGTATGTATCCGAAGACGTGTACAAGGACCTGGTCGGCGGCAAGACCGAATACGTGCTGGCTGCTCCCAATGAAACCGGCGGCGGCACCTACACGGCTCCGACCTACAATACCATTGATTCCGCGGTTGCCGCCATTATAGCCGGCGGCACCACGCAGAAAAAGCTCTGCGCTCTCTACGCTTCCAGTAACTGGACCGGACCCTATGCCAAAGATTCCGACGACGGAACCGTTGGTATTTACCGTGACAGTGACCTGACAACCGCCATTGACACCTCAACCGATCCGCTGACCCAGAACGACCCCATGGACGGCAGCATTCCGCGACTGGATCACGCCACGGTTTCGGCCATGAAACTGCTGCTGTGGAAGAGCGCCAATGCGGATGACAAAGGATTCTTCCTTATGTCCGAACAGGGCGACATTGACTGGGCCAACCATGCCAATGATTACGCCTGGATGGTCGGCACCACATGGGAACTTCACAAGACCATTGATTCCATTGTACGCTTTGTGGACGCGGATGACTCGGCTTTCACGGGTGCGGCTCAGGACAAGATGAACTGGTCGAATACGCTGCTGATTGCCACTTCCGACCACGGCAACAGCTACATGCGGCTCAAACGCGACAGCGGCGGCGACGTGGCACTCGGCAAGGGTGAACTGCCCACGCAGACCGCTACCGGAGCAGGGACAGGCAGCGGTCAGCATCCGTATCAAGGTAACTTTACCTATTCAGACGAAGTCACCTACGGCTCGGACTATCACACCAACGAACTCGTGATGGTCTACGCCAGAGGCGCAGGAACGGCCGCGCTTTCCAACTTTGAAGGGCTTTGGTATCCGGGAACCCGGATTCTTGACAACACCCAGCTTTTCAGAGCCATGGCCAAGGCCCTGTACCTGGAAGATTATGAACAGTAAGATTGCGTAAGTGTTTTACACCCGCAAGGCCGGTTGATCCGGCCTTGCGGATTTTATAAATAAATCCTTTTCATACGTTTTTTTCATCCAATGCATTGAACGAAACGTATAAAAACGATTTAACCCAACAAACGGCAGAGGACTATGGCACACGATTTTCTGAGTAAAATGTTTGACGGTGATTCCCGGGCAGCCGGAATTCAGACCGTGATCTGCGTGGTCGGTGCATTTTTCTTTCTGGATTCCCTGATCGCACGCATGATTTTTTCCCATCCGTTCTACACCGATCTGCTCGCCTTTGCCGCGGCCCTGCTGCTCAGCGCACCGTTGATTTACCACGGGCTTTCCGATCTCTGGCACGGCCGGGTGGATATGAACGAACTGGCTGCGCTCGGTTCCGTGGCAGCCCTGGCTGCCGGGGAATATCTGACCGCAAGCGCCATATCCTTTTTCATGATCATCTCCTACTTTATTGAACACCGCTCGGCCATGGGCGCGCGAAAGAGCATTGAGACCCTGATCCGGCTGACCCCCGAAAAAACAACCCGGATCGATGACGGAACGGAAACCGAAGTGGATGTCGGATCGCTTCGGCCCGGCCATCGCATCCGGCTTCGGCCCGGTGACAGTGTTCCGGCTGACGGGCAGGTAATTTCCGGAACCAGTGACGTGAACCAGGCCACGATTACCGGCGAATCCCTGCCCGTTGAAAAGAGCGAAGGGGACACGGTTTTCAGAGGCACCATGAACATGAGCGGTGTCATGGAT
The DNA here is from genome assembly GCA_964524955.1 of uncultured Planctomycetota bacterium. Classification (GTDB taxonomy): domain Bacteria; phylum Planctomycetota; class CAZGEP01; order CAZGEP01; family CAZGEP01; genus CAZGEP01. Next base: position 33,278 of record CAZGEP010000009.1, read on the forward strand.
GTGGCTGTCACCCAGGTTGGTGAACAGACCACGCTTGGCAAGGTCAAGCAGCTGATTCTCCACGCGCAGCAGACCCGGACACCGATCGTACGCATGATGAACCACTACGCGCGGCTCTACACCCCCCTGATCCTGATGCTGGCCGGTATGGTTCTTTTCTTTACCCGGGACGTGTCCCGGGTGATTTCCATGATCATCATTGCCTGTCCCTGCTCTATCCTGCTCTCCTCTCCCACTGCGGTCGTGGCAGCACTCGGGGCAGCCTCGCGCCTTGGGGTCCTGATCAAGAACATGGTGGATCTGGAGACCGCGAAAAAGGTTACCGCTATTGTATTTGACAAAACCGGCACCCTGACCACGGGCGAGCTTTCGGTTTCTGCGATTCGTACCGCAGACGGAATCAGTGAAAACGACCTGCTGCAGCGGGCCGCTTCCGTGGCAATGAATTCCACGCACCCGATATCCAGGGCCGTAGTCCGGGAGGCCCGCAACCGGCAGCTGGATATGATGGACACGGAACTCTTCAAAGAAGTTCCGGGAATGGGAATTACCGCTGTTTTCAACAACCGGGAGCATAGGCTCGGACGCGCGTCCTGGATAACGGAAAACGGTATCCGGACCGAAAGTCTCGACGACAGCCGTATGGACAACCTGAGCGTACTTCACGTGACTGCGGGCAGGGAGTGCATCGGGTGGATCGGCCTGGAAGACCATCCCAGACCGGCGGCGGCCCAGGCCATTGATGAACTCAGGTCAAATGGAATCTCCCGGATCGCCATGGTCACCGGAGACCGGGAGTCGGTAGCGCGAAAAGTAGCGGCACAGGTTCACTGCACCGATGTCCGTGCCGATGTGCTGCCCGAGGATAAAGTCGCGTATGTCAAGGAGCTGAAGGACCAGGGATACGTGGTCGCAGTTGTGGGCGATGGTGTCAATGACGCGCCCGCACTGTCGGCCGGAGATATCTCCATTGCCATGGGCGCTGCGGGAAGCGATGTGGCCATTCATTCTGCTTCCATTGCCCTGATGAACAATCAGCTGGACCGGATTCCCTTTCTCTTCAGGCTCTCAGCGGGTACGGTTCAGACCATTCGGCAGAATATGGTCTTTTCCGCCCTGTATATCCTGGTTCTGCTCATGCTCAGTGCCGGCGGATTCATCCATCCGGTCATGGCCGCCCTGCTTCACTCTGTAAGTGCGCTGGCGGTTATTCTGAATTCCGCGCGCCTGATTCGCAAGGGTGAACGCCTGGATGATGGAACCGATGATATTGTCATTGCGGAAAAACCAAAAAGTACTGACCGCACGGAAAGTGTTCCTGCTGCGCAGACAATGACTCAACCATCGCTTCGGCCTGCGGCCCGCGTACAATAGGAGCACCTGCATCCATGAAAAAAATGGTTTCGTTATCTCCCCGCGACAGTAAAAGTGCTTTGGGCGTTTCGGTTCAGGGACTGGCGGTTCAGGCCGTTCTCAGTATGGCTTTGCTCGGATCTGCATTCTTTTCCAAAAGTTTCCTGGTCTGGATGATTTTTTTCACTGCTTCCGCGGGCCTGCCCGCATGGGCGTGCGTATGGTTTCTCAATCGCATTATCCACAAACGTTCCGTGCAGGAAGCGCGTGCAGCTGAGCAGACAACGACGTCAGCCACCCCCGACTCCCCGCTGAAAATACAGCGGCTGTACTGCGCAGCCGCGATTTTCACCAGCATGAGTACCGGTCTGTACATGGCGGCCCAGGCAGTCTTTCTCTTCCGTCCCGGACTTCTCGGCCCGGCCGCAGCTTCGCTGGTTGGCAATACAGATCCGCTGGTCGGACTGCTCGTGGCCGGGGGACTGACATTTGTGGGATTCTTTGGTGCGTATTATCTGCTGGAACTGGCCGGGGACAGAAAATACCGCATGATCAAGGCCGGAGTCGGATATCTGATTCTCTGCGTGGTATTCACCGCGCTGACTGCAATCGCGTTTGGATTTGCCGTGTTTCGCATTTACACTCCCTTTGAATGGCTGAAATCCGTTTTTCCCTTTCTTGCCGCAGTCATCGGCGCGGAAACGCTTTTCTTTTCCTTTATCGAGATATACCGGCCCAGGGGGGCGAATGAATTTTCCCGCCTCGCCTTTGACTCCCGGCTGCTTCGGATTCTCTCCTCGCCGCACAGCACCAGAGTCATTCTGGCAGATACCATCAACTACCAGTTCGGGTTCAATGTTTCGCAAAACTGGTTTATTCAGCTTACCGGAAAACTTATGCTGCCCGTGGCACTCTTTTCCTGTGTACTTATATGGCTACTCAGCGCGGTTGTGATTGTGGAAGAAGGAAAGCAGGCAGTGGTAATCCGATTCGGCCAAATCCGGAAGCCGGTTCTTGAATCCGGTCTTCACTTCAAAGCGCCATGGCCCTTTTCAACCGCTGTGATCTGCGATGTGCGTCGGATCCGCAAGGCACACGTGGGATCGCATACCCCTTCTTCGCCAGTGCAGAACATTTTTAAAAAAGGCGTGCCCGTATTGTGGACAAACATGCACGGAATCGAACCCGAAGAAATGCTGATTGTTGCCCCGCCCCGACATCTGGAACTGCCGCCCGCGCTGCGCAAAAAGACCCGGGCGCCGTCGGTATCCCTGATCGGGTGTGACATTTACGTGGAATACCGGATCCGGGATCTCCTCCAGTTCCTGACATCGCACAGAAATTCCTCTGCACATTTCCGGTGCATGGCCGAAAAGAAAGCCTCCCGGTTTCTGCTCCGCTATGATGTGGATACGCTTTTGAGCGTGGGCAGGGCGGAAGCAGGAACAGAGCTGAAAACCATTTTACAGAAATCTGCAGACCGATCCCGCCTGGGTATTGACGTCATGCACGTGGGATTCATCGGTGTGCATCCGCCGCAGCAGATCGCCCAGGCCTTTCACGAAACCGTTGCCGCGGAACAGGTCAGGGAAATGACCATTCAGCGGGCGCTCCAGTTCCAATGCAAGACACTGGCAGAGACCGCAGGAACACCGGAATTCGCAAAACAGCTGATTTCAGAGCTGGACAGGCTGGAAAAACTTCAGAGTGAAAACACATCGGAATCGCGGATTCATGTCGTGCAGACGGATATCGAAAAAACATTCTGCATTGCCGAAGGCAACGTTGCCAAGAATATTGCCATGGCCCGGGCCTACCGGTGGACACGCGAAAATGATGAACGGGCCAAGGCCGAACGCTTTGTCAAGCAGCTGGCCATTTACAGGATCTCACCGACCATGTACCAGATGGGATACTACCTGACCACCCTGCTCAACGGTCTGGAAAAGGCGCGCAAATACGTAATCCTCAGCGAGCAGCAGAATTTGCTGTTCCGCTTTAATCACAGCTCCGGCGTAACCCCGCCGCAGAATGAGCAAATCAAACGAGTCATAGAGGATCCGGATTATGACAAATAAATCTTCATTACGGGAGCAGAACATGCAGGAATCCAGTAAAAACTACATGCGCATACCGGTGTTCATCTCCGGCATTGGAATTATCCTATTGATTCTGATGTATATGCTGACCTTTCAGCTTCGTTTTCACGAAGCTGCGATCATCAAGACATTCGGAAAAGTCACACGGGGATACCCCAATTCTGACGGCGGCCAGGCCGGTCTGAAATTCAAATGGCCGTGGCCGGTGGAAAAAGTCCATACGGTTGACGCCCGCCTGCGAGTACTGGAGGACCGTCTGGAGCAGCAGGAAACTAGGGACAAGCAGGTGGTCATCGTCAACGCCTACATGACCTGGCGGATCAGCGATCCCGTGGAATTCTACCGCACACTCACGAATGAAGCCAACGCCGAAGCCTATCTCCGGGACCGGCTTTCTGCAGCGCGTTCGGTGATCAGTGAGTATACATTCGACGACCTGACCAATGTGGATCCCTCCTGCCTGAAGATAACCGAAGCCCAGGAAAAAATGCTTGCCTTCATGCGCCGGGGACTCTCGGGTCAGGGATATGGTATTGAACTGGAAAACATGGGCATCAAGCGGATTATTCTTCCTGAATCCATTACCCAGGCCGTGTTCGGACGCATGCGCATGACCCGTCAGCGCCTGGCCCAGAGCGCGCGGTCCGAAGGCAATGCCATTGCCAGGAGCATCCGGGCCCGGGCCATGAGCGATCAGAAACGCATCATGTCTTTTGCCGCCAGACTGGCTCAGAACATCCGCGCCGAAGGCGATGAAGCAGCAGCAAGGTACTACCACGTATTCAAGAAAGACGAAGACTTTGCTATCTTTATCCGGCGGATCGAATCCCTGAAAACAATGCTCAAGGAAAATACCACATTTATCCTGGACTCAAAGATCGCGCCCTTTGACATGCTCAAAAAAGCGGTCATGCCGGCAGAAAAGAAACGGACAGCACCCGTCAAAACCCTGAATATTCTTTCTGAAGCAGACAAGAATAAAATCAAAAGTAAAGGCAAAGCCAATGGCACCGGCAACTGAACCAAATGATGACACCACCCGGGCCCTGGCCGAATCGCTTCGGGTCAGCTTTCTGCTGCTCAAGGCAATCATGCTCTGCATAGCCCTGCTCTTTGCGCTCAGCGGTGTATTCTGGGTGGAAGAGGGAAGCGTGGCCCTGCACACACGATTCGGACGGATCCTGGGCCGGGGTGAAAATGCGGTAATCGAACCGGGCGGTCCGCACCTGGCACTTCCCTCCCCCATCGACTCGGTCATAAACGTTCCCACCACCCTTCAAACCATTTCCATTGATCAGTCGTTCTGGTATGCAGCGGGAAATGACGGCAAGGGAGAAGGTCCGAACTCATGGTCATCCCTGGTGCCCGGGCGAGACGGATTTCTGGTAACCGGTGACAAGAACATTGTTCACGGTCAATGGAAAATTTCCTTTTCCGTAGCGTATGACGCGGCCACAGGCAACGGATTGAATGCGCCCCGACTCTTTGCCGCAAACGTGAGCACCACTGAAAAAGCAGCCCGTCTGGTCCGGTCCGCTGCCGAACAGGCCATCATACGGGTCGTTGCCTCCACTGACGTGGATGATTACATCCAGGGAAAATTGGACAACAAACAGATTCGGGACGATCTGCAGAAGACACTCACTGCGCTCAAGACCGGCCTGCGGGTCCGGGATATTTCGCACACCGAATACTCGGTTCCCAGGCAGCTGGCCCATGATTTTCAGGCCGTAAACAACGCGCAGAGTCAAAAAGCCATGAACATCGAAAAAGCGGAACGCCGCAAAGCCATGGTTCTCAACAACACGGCAGGCAGTGCGTATCCCGAGCTGCTCAAGGCGATTGACGATTATGAAGCCGCCCGGTCCGGCAAAAACAAGGGTCGAATCCTGGCTGCGGAAAACCGAATCATGTCCATCTTCCGCCACGGCGATGTCGGGGGCATGGTCTCGGAGGAAATCAATGATGCGGTCTCCTACCGGACCCGGGTGGTGGAACTGATCAAGGGAGCGTCTGAACGATTTGTTCAACTGACCGATCTGGAAAAACACAACCCGCGAATATTCCGTGAGAGTATGATGCAGGACACGGTGCAGGAAATATTCTCCGGAGACGTGGTCAAGCTCTATGTGCCATCGGATGAAACAAAAATGATCTACATTGACCTGGGCCTGGAAAACGGCCCCATCCCGCCGCGACTTCCCGCCAGCGTTCTGCGCTCCGCAGCAGGAAAGAATGAAAAGTAGTGTTAGATAATCCGCTTTTCTGATCTGTTACATAGCGGTTACACAACACCTCTTTCATTTCGTATACTATATGATTGCTGTATTTCATCTTGACGGTCAGACCATCCGGGGTATACTATCCTTTCTGCCAGGTTGGTGAATCGTTAACCATTTGACAGGTTGGTGAATCGTTAACCATTTGAATGGATCTTATCTGCTTATGAACGCATCAAAAGAATTTCAATTTGAACCGTCCGGCGAGTATGCAGTATGCCGGCTGTCACCCGGCGACCTGCCTTTTACTCCAACAGCTGTCTGGAACCCCTCACCTTCCACCGAGCACCGTACAGCTCCGTATGATCTGCCGCACACGCTGGAGATCGGAATTTTCGGAAACAATCAGACTGCTGCCAAATTTTCACCTCCTCCGTACGCAGTGCTCATAGAGAATGAAGACCGGAAGGCGGCCCTGGTGATTGCTGCTGAGCCCGGATACCATTTGTGGAATCAGTCTGTCTTTGACCTCAAGCAGGACGGGTCAATAACCGTATCCGTGGATCTGGAAGGCCACAGCTCTGCGGAAGAGATTGTACGGCATATGAAGCTGCTGCTGGTTCCTGCGTCCGCTTCAATGTTGCGGGCGGATGTTCTTGCCGCAGGGCTGCGGGATGCATATCCTGAAACTCCTTCCGGCAAAACGCAGATTCCTGACTGGTGGGAGAAGCCCATATACTGCGGGTGGGGCGACCAGGTCAGTACGGCCTGCTGGCTTGAGGGACCCGGACCGGAAAAACGGGCTCTGGCCTACTGCACCCAGGGACTGTACGAACGGTGGCTGGCCCGTCTGGATAATGTCGGCGTTCCCATTGGAACGATTATTATTGATCACGGCTGGTCGCCTGCCGGCAGCTGGGAGACCGATACCACGCACTGGCCCGATCTTGCCGGCTTTATTGCCCGTCAGCATGAACGGGGGCGCCGCGTGCTGCTCTGGATCGCCACCTGGCTGTGGGACGGCCTTCCTGACAAGTGGTGTACCTTTGCTGATGACATCAAACTGACTGCGGATCCCACTCATCCGGAGTACATTGACTTCATAATAAACCGGGTAAGCGAACTGCTCTGTGCGGATCAGCTGGATGCTGACGGGTTCAAGATTGATCAGCTTGCCTACAGTCCCTGCGAGCGCAGGCCGCGCGGCGGTGCCCGGTTCGGTGCCACCTCGTATTATGATGCCCCCCGTGAGCCGATATCCATTCACGGCCAGGGGTGGGGATGCGAACTGCTGTATGCGCTTCAAAAGCATATCTACAATGCGGCCAAAGAGGCAAAGTCCGACGCACTGATCACCAGCAGTACAGTGCATCCGTATTTCCATGACACCTTTGACATGACACGGCTTCACGATACCGGGCATGTGACCGGTGATGTTATCGAGGCAATGAAGATCCGGGCAGACCTGTCCCGGGCAGCACTTCCGGCCAAACCCATTGACGCGGACGACTGGGTCCACTCCAACTATGACCGCTGGCTGGAATACACCACCCGGAGCAAAGCACTGGGCGTTCCATGTCTCTTTTACTCGGACCGTTTCCTGGACAACTGGAAACAGGAACCCACAACCAGACAGATTCCGGACGCAGGCCTTGCCGCAATTGCCGATGCATGGAGAGGGTGAAAAAGGAATCCGTTCTGAAAAAGACCCGGAACATTCATGTATACAATCCGACCTTCTGCCTTTTACGTTCTGATAAACCATCGACCATCGTCTGTAGTTATCCCATGCTGTTTCCAGCCTTACTCCGTGAGCTCCAGGCGGTGACTGCCGGGCTTGAGTTCGCTTCCGTCTGCAAGCACTGCTGTTGAATCTTCAGGCACATTGATCTCCACCGCTGTCTTGCTGTTACGCTCTCTGGCGTTGAGGTGTATGATGCCCTGCGGTGTTGGAACGGTGCATTCAACGGGACCGATCCCGCAGAGCCTGGGTTCAACACTGAAGACCGTAAAACCCGGCTCCAGTGGACGGATACCTGCAATCTCCTCGGACAGAAAGAGCAGCGGTCCTCCGCCCCAGCCGTGGCTGGCACTGGACAGGCCGTATGCCGTGCCCTGTTTGTCTCTGTGAATCAGCTCCCAGCCTTCCCAGGTTGTGGTGCTGCCCTGGTCCAGCATTCTGCCGTAGCGCTCCCGGATAAAATCCAGGGCGCGTTCCGGATGGCCGCAACGACCGAGCGCCCGGCATACTAACGTAAAACCATACGGAGACCCGGTCAGGATTCCGTCTTCACGTTTGGGGCTGTAAATGGTCTGAAAGATTTCCCCTGCCCGTTTGTCCTGTCCGTTGTGAAGCAGGATCAGTGCCATGGCATTGGTAATTTCGCTGAGTGTGGGACTGAAACGGTTTTTCTTCTTTGTATCGCAGTATGCCTTGCGTTTGGTGTCCCACAGGTGGGTTTCAATGGCATCGGCCAGGTTGACGGCCCGTTCGAACCAGCCTTCAGCCAGTTCCTCGTTTCCGGTATGTGCGGCAATAAAGGCGGCAGTGTTCAGGGATTCGCAGTACAGCAGATTGACCGGGGTGATCATGCCTTCAGATTCAGCCGGATTAAAGGACAGCCCGCCCCAATCCACAAAGGCCCAGTAGGGAAGGTTCTCAAGCAGTCCGTCTGAATTCTCATATCCGGTAAACCACCAGAGCATGTTGGTGATGTGCGGAAGCCACGCTTCAAAGAGGCTGTCGTCGCCGCTGTAGAGATAGTAGTCGCCAAAGGAGGAGATCCAGGCCAGGTTGAATGTGGTAATGGTCGGAAAGTTCAGATGCCCGTCCGGATACCGGGCACGAATCAGCCCGAGCCAGTTCTGGGACTGTCCAAGCTGCTCAAGCATTTTCTTGTGCAGCCTGGAATCTCCGGAGATGTAGTAGTTCATCACTGCCTGCCAGCGCCCGTCGCCCATCCACTGCTGCTGTTCCCGGCTGGAGGAGTCGAGAAATCCGTCCTGCATGCAGAGTGTTAAGGTATGTTCACAGATCTCACGGACCCGGGTGATTCGCGGATCGCCACTCGCAAACGTTCCCTGGATATCCACGGGATATCCCCGGGTGCGAATGCCTGCAGAAAGAAGTCTTACAGGCCCGTCCGGGTTTCGGACAATCAGCTGCACGTACCGGAAGGCTTTCCAGCCGAATGCGATCTCAAATGAATTTCTGCCCTGCGTGAGAATAAACCGGTCCATGGGGCGATTGCTCGGATCAATTAAGAATCGGCCCTGGTCGATTTCTTCCGCGTACACTGCATCAATTACGGTTCCGGCGGGTCCATCCGCTTCGATCTGAAGGTATCCGCATTCCACACGGTCCCATGCAATGTTGACAACAGAGGCCTTTCCGTCGCAAGCAGGATCGACGGTATATCCGGCAACCGGACTGTGGGCTTCCTTCAAGTTCATTGCATCGGATCGGGTTTCTTCAATTACGGCCAGATGCACGGACGGGTTTGCAGATGCGGGTACTGTACCCATATGGGTGATTCGTGATGCACGGACGCATTCTTCTCTGAGCATGGGGATTTCACGGGGCACCAGGTTCCAGCAGTCTGTCGGGATACCCATGGGTTCGGCATTCACCCATGCTGAATCGTCAAAATCGGTCTGCTGCCATCCGTGTACCAGCGCTTGAGCGTCAATGATCTCGATCGGCCCCTGTCTGCCGTTTACCCGGGCTGCACTGCGGTCAAACCAGTCTGCAAACGCGCATTTCCAGGATTCATTTGTTTCAACCCGCTGTTTCTTCTTATCCGATTCCGTGATACGGAGTTTTGCCCATAGACCGCGCATTCGGTCCACGGTCTGTCCGGTGCCGTAACCGTAGTAAAGGACCAGGATGGCAATGGTATTGATTCCCTTGTTCAGTCGACTGCGTACATTGATATTGTCAACGTACTGCCAGGAGGGATCGCTTCGGCACGGACCCCGGGCGATGTACTCTCCGTTGATCCAGAGTGCGTAGGCATTGTGCGCAAAGATGTCCAGTTCAGCATGGGCCGGGTCCTTGACCTCAAATGACTTTCGAAAGCAGACAAAGGAGTTCTGCACCGGTTCAAAATACATGCTTTCATCCGGATGCCAGATAAAGTTTTCTTTCGGGAATGCTGTTCGGGCCCTGGGGTGAAGTGTACGCCTGGCTGCTGGCTTTTTCTTGCTCATATCTTTCTCCAAACGGGTTAAAGCATAGATATACTCATAAAACGGATTCTAAAGAATGTCTTCCAAAAGGCGGGAACCATGAGTCACGTTTTGCTCATTTCTCTTCACTCTCTTTCAATTGCTCGCGTATGTTTCTGAGCAGGTCATCCATGTCAATGGGTTTCTGGATAAACCGGACTCCTTTTTCCAGTACATCGTATTTGGATATGACATTGGCCGGGTAGCCGGACATGTATATGACTTTCAGATCCGGCTTTTCAGCATGCAGGATTTCAAAGAGCTCCTTGCCGTTCATGCCGCGCATGATAACATCGGTGAGCATCAGTTTGATGTGTTCGGAATCCCTGTGGAACATGTCCACGGCCTTTTCTGGCGAGTCTGCTGAAAGGGTTTTATATCCGTATTTTCGCAACATGGCGCAGACAGAGAATCGCACGGAATCATTGTCTTCGACAACAAGGATGGTTTCGCTGCCCTGGCTGGGCAGATCGCAGCGATTGCTTTCCGAGCTTAAAATCTGTGTTTCAGCGGTTGCGGGCAGATACACATTGAATGTGGTTCCGCCCTGGTCTCGATCCATACAGTTGATCATTCCCCGGTTCTGCCGGACAATGCCGTATACCGTGGACAGACCGAGCCCGGTTCCCTTGCCTGTATCCTTGGTCGTGAAAAAGGGCTCAAAGATGTGCTCCCGGACATCCGTAATATCCCGGATCGAACCGGATACCAGCCATGGCATACCGGCCTCATTCATGATAACCACGGCACTGATGGAGCCCCACAGCACCTGCCCCCGGCTGTTGTAAAAAGCCATTTCCCGGTCTGAGATCTTTCCCCTATTTTTCAGGTCCGCAAACAGCCGCTCGTTTTCCGCGGCATCGCAGAGCAGTGTACTGAAATTCCGGCCAACCAGATCCTTGCGCTTGTACTGGAGAAATCGTTTGACAGACGGGGTGATCTCTGTGAACACGCCGTTCATATCGTGTTCGTAGTATACGTCCTGAATATTCCGGAATATGTTTCTGTATCGTGTTGCACTTTGTTTGGCGCGGTCAACGCTCTCCCGTTCACTTACGGTCAGCTTGCGAATCACAATTGTGGTGATAACGAGAATCAGGGTCATGATGATAAATTCCGCGCTGTGTTCAAAGCCATACGCTTCGGGCTTATTGTGTATGATTCGTTCGAAATTGATTACGCCCAGTCCGAAGAGGGTAAGCATGGAAACCAGGATAAAGAAAAACCGTTTGAGCAACAGGCTGGTCAGAATGATGATCAGGGGAAGGCCGATGAGCGAGATGTCATGAATGCCATCTTCGGTGTACGCAGACCCCAGGATGGCGATAATAAAGGACAGCAGGGTAATATTTCCGGAGGTACGGACTTTTCCTTTTCTCAAAAGCAGGAGTGACAGAACGGATATAAGTCCCAGCCCGGCCAGATAGACAAGGCTGATCCACCATTTACAGTACAAACCGATGACCAGGGCAATACTATCGGCAATAATCACGGACAAGAGAAAAGGGTGTAAAAAGTCGGCGATGCGTTGACTATGGTCGGAGGTTTTTGCTGGAGCCATCAGGCATTCAGTTCAAAAGAGAGTTCAGTAACGTTACAAATGGTCTTTGAAGAACGTGTAAAGAATTATATTTTACGTACAGGCCTTGTCCAGCAATAAATTCAGTTGACCTGAGAGGCTGCAGGGGTTACAATTCCCTTATGTTTTCAACCTTTTCAGGAGAAGTGATCATGCTTAAAGGCATTCCTGCGATTCTGTCCCCGGACCTGATGAAACTGATTATGGAAATGGGGCATGGTGATGAACTGGTACTTGCAGATGGTAATTTTCCAGCCGCATCCAACGCGGTCCGTCTGGTGCGCTGCGATGGCCATGGCGTACCCGAGATTCTGGACGCGCTGCTTGCGTTTTTTCCGCTGGATCCGTATGTGGAAGCGCCAGCTGGAATCATGCAGGCGGTTGAAGGGGATGACACCCAACCGGAGATATGGAAGACCTACCGCAAAATCATTACGCGCCACGAACCCGAGTGGAAGGACTTTGAACGTATCGAACGCTTTGCATTCTACGAAAGGGCCCGTAACGCCTTTGGTGTTGTGGCTACCAGTGAGAGTGCCTTGTACGCGAACATTATTCTTAAAAAAGGAGTGGTCACCGCGTAATCCGCTGCCATTCATTTGACTTCAGCGAACCGAATCATTATGAAAAAGAAACACATTTTTATTTTTATTGCATGCGTACTCACTGGCAGCGTCTGTCTCCTTTATGCCCAGTCTGATCCGAAGAAGATTGTTGTGGGCACGGGTAACAATTTCATACCCATGGCCTTTGTTGACGATCAGGGAAACCCCGACGGCATGCTGATTGACCAGTGGAGGCTCTGGTCGGAAAAGACCGGCGTGGAAGTGGAATTCAGGCTCATGCCATGGGCCGAAGCCATTCCCGCACTCATGGCTGGAGAAGTCGATGCGGTTGAAGGGGTGAGTTATACGGCCGAACGGGCGATTCACCTGGACATGACGCATCCGCATACGCGGGTTGACACGCACATCTTTTACCACAGAAATCTCGGCAGCATTCGAAGCATGAGTGACCTGAAGGGTTTTCCGGTAGGGATACTCAAGGGAAGCAATGTCGAAGAGTTTGTCAACACGAACCACACGGATATCCGTCCCATTTTGTACGAGAACTTTGACCAAATGGCCAGAGCGGCAAAAGACAATCGTATTTGCGTATGTATCGGAGAAGATCCGACATTATCATATTTTCTTACCAAAGCCGGCTGCCCCGGTCTGTTCCTGAAAAGCAGAGAATCCATAATAAGCAGTGATATCCGGGTTGCTGTCCGAAAGGGCGATACAAGACTGCTGGAGTTGATTAAACGAGGTCTTAATCAAATCTCGGATGCGGACAGGGGTTCTCTCAGAAAGAAATGGTCCGGTATTTCACTGACAGAAAAAGCTTCCTGGCGCTGGATATTCCTGGGCGGCGGATTTCTCCTGGTCACAGCGATCGTCATCGTAAGCCTGCTGCTTTTCTGGAATCGGCAGCTGAAGATTCATGTGCGCAACGCCACGGACTCCCTTCGGGAGAGTGAGAAACGCTTTCGCGATCTGGTGGAGCAGTCCCCCCTGGCGATTCAGATGCACGACACAACAGGACGGATGATTCTGATCAACAATGCATGGAAAGCCATGTGGGAGGTCTCGGATCCGAGGTCTATTTTTTCCTCCTACAATCTTTTTAAGGATCCGCAGCTAAAAGAATACGGATACGACAGGATTTTTCATAAAGCGCTGGCAGGTGAAACGGTTGAAATTCCAGATTGTGTCTATGATCCGAAAAAATCGGGTATGCCGGGAAAGAAGAAGCATACGCACGCACGGGTATATCCGTTAAAGGAAGAAACCGGGAAGGTCAAAGGGGTTGTTGTTCTCCACGAAGACAAGACGGAAAAGAAGGCCCTGGAACAGCGGCTGCAGCAGGCGGAAAAACTGGAGGCCATCGGACAGCTGGCCGGGGGCGTGGCCCATGACTTTAACAATATGCTTTCCGGAATTATGGGATTTGCGGACATCCTGGCATTGGAACTTGAAGACGGCGAACTCAGGGACATGGCCGAGTCTATTATCAAGGCCGCCCGTCAGTCCGCGCAGCTTACGCAGCAGCTCCTTGCCTACGCGCGAAAGGGACAATACCGGAAGATTCCCATTGATATTCACCAGAGCATATCCGACGCGGTCTCCCTGCTCAAGCACAGCCTGGACCGTAAAATTCAGGTTCTACAGACCCTCCACGCGAGTCCCTCGGTGATTGTCGGGGATCCGGCTCAGCTGCAGAATGCTCTCTTAAACCTGGCGATCAATGCACGGGATGCCATGCCCGACGGCGGTCACCTGACCATTGAAACCTCAATCAGGGAAATCGATTCCGACTCAAACAATGTCCGGACCGGTGAACTTGCGCCGGGAACGTTTGTCTGCATCACTGTTACGGACAACGGTGTGGGAATTTCCAGAGAACATCAGCAGAAAATATTTGAGCCCTTTTTCACCACCAAGTCCAAGGGTGAAGGTACCGGCATGGGGCTTGCCGCAGTGTATGGAATTGTCAGAGCGCACAACGGCATCATTACCGTAGAGAGCGAGCCGGGCAGCGGGAGTACGTTTCATATCCTTTTGCCGGTTTCAACCGAAGCGGTCGAGCAGACAGCAGTCATTGACGATACCGATGACCTGAAAGCAGACAATCCGCTTCACATCCTGGTGATAGATGATGAGGAGATTGCCCGCGATACTGCTGTAAAAATGCTGGAGCGGTTAGGCCACACTGTGGCTTCGACCGAATCAAGTCACCAGGGGGTGAGTTATTTCTCCGAACATGCAGCGGATGTCCATGTCGTGATCCTCGATATGGTTATGCCGGAGATGGGGGGAAGGGCTGTTTTCCAGGAACTCCGGAAAATCCATCCGTCTGTCAAGGTGCTGCTTTCCTCCGGCTACAGCATTGACGGAGAGGCTCAGGAAATCCTGGACGAAGGCGTCAGCGGATTCATCCAGAAACCCTTTGTCCTCCGCGAACTCCGGGACAAAATCAGAAAGATCAGCGAATGAAAAACGGCCAAGAAAACGGCCGGGGATTACCACTGCTACGCAGCACATCGTCACAATCCAAGTAAGCGATTGAGCAGGGGGTGGTGGATCAGGCCGTCAGCATACAGTCCGGTAAGGATGGCGGCTGCTCCGGTGATGGTCAGAAAGCTGCCTGCTGCTGCGTAAAGGGTCTTTCTCTGCGTCGGTCGTTTGTGGGGTACGGTTCTGCGGAACAAATACAGCACCAGGGTAGACACGGAAATCATACACGCGCTTACGGCGTTGACGGTCCAGACAATGATAAAGACCAGACCGTTTCTTTTGGATTCAAAGGACGGAGTTGTGAGTATGGCTTGAAGCGAGAGCGTGACCGAAGCAACGAAAAGAATAAGACCAAGTAAACGCAGAATTCGCATTCCCGGGATTCCTTGAATAAGTATCAGGCCCAGCATAAAGGCGGCCACGCCCGAAAGAACAGCAAATAACGGAGCAGCGGATTGAGACAGCCGTACGCGAAATCGCTCCGGATCGTTGAGCTGGCTCATGGCATCAACTGTATTGAAGGAGAGTATCTCTCTCAGGCGATCCATGTCCATTTGTGTTGCAGGCGTTGTTTTTGTAAGCAGCAATTCGAATCCGGTCGGGTAGCTGCCCGGCAGTTCAGAAAAAAAGCGTTTCTCGTCTACAGAAAAACAGGTGTTGGAGGGGATGTTCGACAGCGAGGAAAAAACGCGGTATTCTCCGGTCGGCAGACGAATGTCTCCGGTTTCGATGTTCAGGTGGAGCTTGTTCTGCACGGCCGCGGGAATGGAACAGGTGAAAAGCTGACTGAACTGAATGACCCGGGGGTTAACCCGGTTGGGGACGCCGATAAGCTCCCGGCTGCAGAGCCGGGTGTCCACTTTGTTTGAGTGGATCCGGACGGTCAGTGCATCAATCCGTTCGCTGATAATTTTTTGAATCTGTTCGGTTTCCTTTTGCTGAATAATGTCATCCTGGTTGGTATCTGCTTTTTTCATGATTTCGAATGCGAGAAATTCTCCGATGTATAATTTGCGGAGAATGCCGATTTGATTTTCATCCATTTCAATAATAACCACACAGTCGGCACGCTGCGGCAGGTGGGCGTACAGGCATTGGCTGGCAAGCATAAAGACGGCCAGAAGGATGCCGGATAAAAGGGAT
Organism: uncultured Planctomycetota bacterium; assembly: GCA_964524955.1. GTDB lineage: Bacteria > Planctomycetota > CAZGEP01 > CAZGEP01 > CAZGEP01 > CAZGEP01. Next base: position 48,954 of record CAZGEP010000009.1, read on the forward strand.
GTGATATTGATTGATCGTACCATGATTACTAACGACATGCCCAGCTTTTTACGGTAACGTTGATTCGGATTACGCAGTATCAATCCACAACCGAAATCTTTAAGGCTTCTTCAACAGACGTGTGTCCTTCCTTTACGTAGCGGAAGGCGCAGGCCTTGAGTGTTTCCATCCCCGCTTCCAGGGCGGCTTTGGTTATTTCAGCATTGGACGTGCCTTCGGAGATGGCATCCCGAACCGGTTTGTTGTCCATGGAGAGAACTTCAAATACAGGCTTTCTTCCCTTGTACCCGATATTGTTGCACTTGGGGCATCCGCCCGGCCCCTGGGGATTGAGTTCGCTGATATACGCGTCATCAAAGCCCAGGAACTTGAGTTCTTTGATCATGTTTTCGTCCAAGTCAAAGGCTTTCTTGCAGTCCGTACAAAAGGTCCGTACCAGACGCTGGGCTATAATGACTTTGACCGCTGCTGCCACCAGGTAGGTGTCCACATCCATGTCAAACAGGCGGGTGACGGTGGCTACGGAGTCGTTGGTGTGAAGCGTGGAGAGCACCAAATGTCCGGTGAGTGCGGCCTTGACCGCAATTCCCACGGTTTCGCTGTCCCGAATCTCACCGACCATGATCACGTCCGGATCCTGACGCAGAAAGGCGCGAAGCGCCACATCAAAGGTGAAGCCGATACCCTGGTGGACATTAACCTGGGTAATGCCGGTCAGGTTGTATTCCACGGGATCTTCGGCAGTGGTAATGTTGATGTCCGGCTGATTGAGCTGATTGAGTATGGTGTAGAGGGTTGTGGATTTTCCGCTTCCTGTCGGGCCGGTCACCAGGATCATTCCGTAGGGACTGGCGACCGCGCGGTTGATGTTCACGAGCGCGTCTTCGCTGAATCCCAGACCGCTGACATCTGCAGCAAGGTTGCTCTGACCGAGCAAACGAATGACGGTCTTCTCACCAAACATGGAGGGCAGGGTATTGACACGCAGATCAATTTCTTTTCGGCCGAGTTTGATTTTGATCCGTCCGTCCTGGGGAATCCGGTGTTCGGCAATATCCATCTCCGCCATGATTTTGATTCGCGCCGTGATCGCGTTCTTGATGGAAGAGGGGAGCGTCATGACTTCATGGAGCGTTCCGTCAATGCGGAACCGGACACGGAGCATTTTTTCAAAGGGCTCGATATGGATGTCGCTGGCACCCATTTCAGCGGATTTGATCAGGATGCCGCTGACCATCTTGATAATGGGCGCAGTGTCGGCTTCCATGTTGACCATGTACTGGGATTTCCCCCCCTCCTGTTTGACCACTTCCACATCATCCAGTACACCGGTGACAATCTCGTCAAAGTCTTTGATTTCCAGATCGCTGGCTGCTTTTTCATCATCCGGGCTGTTTGAATCATCACCGGTAATCTTGCTGTAGTCCTTTTTGAGCAGCGACATGGTGTTTTGCGTTTTCTGATCAATATTGTTCGTCATTTTGTCCATGCCTTTACGAAGCAGCTCTCCGTCCCGGTCATTCTCCTTTCCGTACAAATGGGTCCAGATTTCTTCGATCTGATTGGGGCCGATAATAAAGGGTTTCAGCCGGAGGTTCTGATCCTGGAGCCAACCTTCAACTTCAATGGATGCACTCGGATCAATAAAAGCGATATCGAACCTGGAGCCGGTCTTTCTGAGAGGGGCCATGCTGTATTTGCGGGCACGGACCCAGGAAATTGTCTGGTTAAGCTTTTTGTCCGGAAGGTCATTGACATCGGCAATCGGATAGCCGGTCTGGTCAGAAAGAATGGAAATGAGTTTTTTTTCAGAGATCAGGCCTTTTTTCAAAAGGATTGTACCGATGAAATCCTTGTTTTTCTGCTGTTCTTCCAAGGCCTCATTGAGGTCTTCTTTGGTTACCAGACCTGTTTTGACTAAAATTTCACCGAGTTTTTCCATGTGTGGTTTCTTTTTAAATTATGCAAATACGGATTTCAGAATGCAGAGAATCAGCGTTCAACTTCTTTGAGGATGATTTCGTTGTCCTCCAGCCGGTTGACCCACCAGAACTCGCTGTGATACAACACAAGCGTTCCTTCGGAAAGTTCTTCAGGAAATTGGTTGAGTTTGAGTTTGAGCGTATGCGGGGCAAGACTGACTTCCTCCAGAATGGTATCCGGCAGAATGTCGTCCTGGACCGGCCTGCCGAATGACTTGAGATAAATCTTACGGATGGAGAAGGTATCCAGCCCCTCTTTCTGGAGTTCTTTTTTCAGTTTTCCGAGAATCAGGTTTTCCTTGATCCCGTGCTGGCGCATGTATTTGATGGCGTTTGCAACCCGGCTGATCAGGGAAAAGGTGTATTTGGCGTATATGGAACTCAAGCCCATGATATAATCTTCGTTCATCTCATCAAATGATTTATTGAGAATGTCGCTGGCTGTGGGATCCATAACACCTTCAGTGTGAAATAGTTGAATGAGAAAATGTATCTCTTGCCGCTGTTGGCTATGATCTATTTTAGTGGCTGGTCAAATCCTGTCAACTGCTTTTTCTGTTGGAAGGAAATGAACCGGGGAGATTTTATCAGCGTGGTTTCGTATTCGATCGTTTCTGCAGCTGCTCCAGTCCATCTTTTGCGCGTTGATTCTGAGGATCAAGCTCAAGGGCTTTTTTGTAATTGAATATCGCCTGCTTTCTTTTTTTCAGGTAATGATAGGCCAGGGCAATGATATTCCGGACATAGGCAGTGTCTTTAAGTTCAGCGGCTTTTGTCGCATACGAGATGCCTGTATTATAGTCTTTAAGGTTGATGTGTGCCAGAGCGCAGTGGCAGAGCGCAAAATAATTATTCTCGTCTTTTTCTAACAAAGACTTGCATTCTTTTATTGCTTCCCGGGGCTGGATATCAGCGGCAATATGGATCTTAGCCGAGATCAGGGACTTGTTGTCCGGATCGGTTTTAAGCATTTCATTGATTTTGTCCAGCATCCGGCGCTGGTCCGTGATACCGCTGTTGCGCAGGGTTTCGGTCTGAATGCTATTATATAAATCCGTGATGCTCTGCTCGGGTTCTTTTTCGTATTCCCCGAGATTTACTTCAGGGCTGTCTCCGGAGAAGAGAAGGTAAAGCAGCAGGAGGATCAGGAGCAGCGGGATCAGGTATGTGAACAGTTTTTTCATTTATTCGGGTGGAAACGCAACATCCTTAATATCAATCATCTTGACATGACTGTCTTTGAAAAAGGTGTTTACCTTTCCATCATGCCGGTAACTCACGGCTTCAAGGTCCATCGTATCTGCAACTCTTTCCTGATCGGCATCAATCAGAAACCAGTCCCAGGATTCGGTAAATCGTTGTCCCAGGCAGGCGTTCAGGATACCGTATGAGAGTTTCTCCGGCGTATCCGGGTCTGTAATAATACTTTTTTTTCTGGCCACGGGACATCCGTTTATTGCCATGTCCCGCATGAGTTCGGCCTGCTGTTTGTCTTCGGCCATGGTTTCGAGCATACCCAGCGGTGTGCTGTCTTCATCGTCTTCACCGAATCCGGGCGGAAGCGGAGGAACATGCGCGTAGCAGTCATGAATAAAAAAAGAGGTCCAGTCATCCCGGTCGGGATTCAGGTACACGGAATCATCCGCAGAAACCAGCCGTGCGCGTAGAGGAAATGCCGGATAGGTGTCAAAATACTTTGAAACCGTAATGCCCACCTGGCGGAGATTATTCATGCAGGTGATCCCTCTGGCGTATTGCCGGGATTTGTTCAGTGCCGGCAGCAGAAGGCCGGCCAGAACAGCGATAATTGCAATAACCACAAGGAGTTCGATCAGGGTGAAGGATTTTGTCTGTTTTTCCTTCATTTTTTCTCCGGTAAATAAACAAACTAAACTCGTTGAAATAGTAGTGGTTCAAGCCGTCTGTTCATGCAGAATTTTGAAAGATTTTTTACACAAACTAACATATGTGCGGTATGCTGTCAGCGAGACCTCGGGCGGTGTCTGGTGATCCAGGCATGGAATCATTCCACCGGTTCGGACGGCAGGTTCCAGCCTGCTTAGATGGGAATTAATTTCCTCCGCACCTGTTGCGGGTGCGCTGTGCGGAATGCCGCCGATCAGCACCAGATCCGGGTTTTGAGAGCGGATGTTGGCCGGATCTGTGCCTGTATTTGTCTCCAGTGGAAGAATACCCTGAAATCCTGCATGGGCAGACCATCCTGCAAAATCAGTGACATCACCGTCCGAGTCC